>CAYFMF010000003.1:65712-68044 GCA_964344135.1 uncultured Piscirickettsiaceae bacterium | reverse complement strand
GTGTGGTTGTGGGTCATAAAGTGAGTGGTATAGAATTCATCTTCCCATGCCTGATGTGATGGGTGGATAACAGATTGAATAACTGAAAAAAGTTGGAAGGAAAAAACAGAATGAAGAACTCTCTATTGATGGCAGCAACCATTGCTGCAGCAACACTCTCTGCGAACGTCTCCGCGGGTGCTGAGGCTGACTATATGGCCAGCTGCAAGAGCTGTCATGACCCAGCAATTGCACCAGCCCTGGGCGCCCCCGGTTTTGGTGACAGGGCGGCCTGGGCACCCCGCATCGCCAAGGGAATGGATGCCCTCTATAACACGGCAATCAACGGATCAACTGTCAACCCGGTCATGATGCCACGTGGAGGCTCTACGCTGAGTGACGATGCGCTGAAGGCTGTGGTGGACCATATGGTTGCCGCTGCTAAATAGAGGGAACCCGAACTGCTGTATCTCCCCGCCCGGAATTGGGCTGCAAACAGCCTCTGTTGAGGGCGGGGATTAATAATAAAAGGGACTGCACAGTGATTGCAGCCCAGCTACCAAAGGAATTGTGTGACCATGTCACTGAATCGACGTGAATTTATCCGTCTAATGGGGATGGCCGGTGCTGCCGGACTGGTCCCCGTCACGGCACTTGCGGACAGAGGGCTGGCAGAGTCTCTCTATAACCGTCCGATGAAGGGCAATGCGCGCATTCTCCATATTACCGATACCCACGCGCAACTGCTACCCATCCACTTTCGTGAACCCAATGTGAATCTTGGCTTTGGCTATGGGTTTGGAAAGGCACCCCATGTGGTTGGAGATCGGTTCCTCAGCCACTTCGGGATACCCGGAAACAGCCACGAGAGCCACGCCTTCACCTATCTCGGATTTCAGGAGGCGGCACGCCGCTACGGCAAGGTGGGTGGTTTTGCCCATCTGAAGACCCTGGTGGATCGTCTGCGCAGTGAGGCTGGTGATGGCAACAGCCTGTTACTGGATGGTGGTGATACCTGGCAGGGGAGCGGCACCTCCTACAAGACCCGTGGCATGGATATGGTGCAGGCCTGCAATCAGCTGGGGGTGGATGTGATGACCGGCCACTGGGAGTACAGCTATCTTGACCATGAGGTGCTGAAGAATGTGGAGGCCTTCAATGGGGACTTCATTGCACAGAATGTACGGGTTCGTGATGAGGCGCTGTTTGACTACCAGTATGGTGATTTTGAGGGGTTCGATGAGGACAGTGGTCACGCCTTCAAGCCCTATGTGATCAAGGAGGTTGGTGGTGCCCGCATTGCGGTAATCGGGCAGGCCTTTCCCTATACCCCAATCGCAAACCCGGGTCGCTTCATGCCGGACTGGACCTTCGGAATCAATGATGATGCCATGCAGGAGCTGGTGGATGAGGTGCGGGAGAACGAGCGTCCCGATGCGGTGATTGTCCTCTCCCACAATGGCATGGATGTGGATCTGAAGATGGCCTCTGTGGTCTCCGGGATTGATGCCATCCTCGGAGGACATACCCATGACGGGATGCCGGCCCCGACCCTGGTCAAGAACCCTGGTGGCCAGACCCTGGTGACCAATGCGGGATCCAACGGCAAGTTTGTCGGAGTGATGGATTTTGATATCCGCAATGGCAAGGTGCAGGGGTTTGAGTACTCTCTGCTTCCGGTCTTCTCCAGCCTGCTGGAGCCAGATGCCGGGATGAGCCACCTGGTTGACGAGATCCGTGCCCCTTATGCCGATTGGCTGAATGAGGAGCTGGCGGTTGCCGATCAACTTCTCTACCGGCGCGGTAACTTCAATGGCACCTTTGATCAGATCATCTGTGACTCGCTGAACACCCACTTCGACTCCCAGATCTCCCTCTCCCCTGGCTTCCGCTGGGGAACCACCATCCTGGAGGGGCAGACGATCACCATGGACAATGTGCTGGACCAGACCTGTATTACCTATCCAGAGACCTATGTGCGGGAGATGTCGGGAAGTGATATCAAGAATATCCTCGAGGATGTCTGTGACAACCTCTTTAATGCCAACCCCTACTATCAACAGGGTGGGGACATGGTGCGTGTTGGGGGGCTGGACTATGTCTGTGATCCCGCAGCCGCAATGGGGAACCGGATCAGCGAGATGACGCTGGATAGTGGCGAGAAGATTGAGGCCAGCAAGCAGTACAAGGTCTCCGGCTGGGCCACGGTTGGATCACAATCTCCGGGGCCTGCCATCTGGGATGTGGTGGCTGGCTATCTGCGTGAGCAGAAGGTGGCCTCGGTGAGAAAACTGAATGTGCCGGCACTGAAAAATACCAGGGGGAATCCTGGAGTGAACAACTATCCGGGAAA
>CAYFMF010000003.1:0-65612 GCA_964344135.1 uncultured Piscirickettsiaceae bacterium | reverse complement strand
TGCCGGCACTGAAAAATACCAGGGGGAATCCTGGAGTGAACAACTATCCGGGAAACCTGTTAAGTTAGACCGGCAATAGAGCGGCAGTAGCAAGAAGAAGAGAAGACCCGGAAAGGGCGTTTATTAATGAATTACCAGCAAAGGAGAAGAGGGAGTATGAGAGCATATGAGAGAGTAGGTGGAGTCTGCGTTGCACTGTTGCTGGCATCTGCATCGTTGGTGGTGTCTGCCCATAATGGGCATGGTGATGACTGGGCTACAGGTGCCATTCAATCAGGTGATGGCACAGCCATTAAGAGAGGAAGCGGTTCCGTGCTGCGAAGTGCCGAGGGGATTGCCCTGGTCGAGAAGGCGGTTCAGGCAATCCATGATGCAGAGGCCGCAATCAAGGCGGCCAGGAAGGCCGGTTTTGAGTGGCGTGACTCCGGCAAGATCCTGAAGCAGGCCGACAAGGCGGCAGCAGAGGGAAGTCTCGACAAGGCGATAGCGCTGGCAGAGAAGGCGCGCTTCCAGGGCGATGCAGGGCAGGCACAGGCTGCCTCTCAGGCCAATGCGGGACCCCGGTTTGATGAGGTTGTTGCCAGGATCCAGGAGGCAGAGCGGACCATCGCTGCTGCAGATGCAGCTCGCAAGGCAGCCAGGAAGGTCGGCTTTGAGTGGCGCGATACCGGCAAGATGATCAACAAGGCGAGACGTGCAGCCGATGCACTCCACTATGAAAAGGCGACCAAGCTGGCCCAGAAGGCCAGGTTTCAGGGGGAGGCAGCTCAACGGCAGGCGGTAGAGCAGGCCAATGCGGGACCCCGTTTCTAATAATAAAAAAGAGAGCTTACGAAAGGAGAAGAGAGTATGAGCATGAAAAGCGTAATTTCAACCGGACTGCTTACTGCGGGTTTCGCAGCCACACTGAGTGGTTCAACCATGGTGGCCGCTGAGGGGGTATCCCAGAAGGCGCTGGATGAGGGCAAGGCGATTGCCTTCAACAAGAAGAAGGGGAACTGCCTCGCCTGTCACCGTATTGAGGGTGGGCGCATGGCTGGGGATATCGCGCCACCGATTCTGATGATGAAGATGCGCTACCCAGACAAGGCGGATCTGCGTGCCCAGATATGGGATGCAACCAGGACCAACCCAAATACGGTCATGCCCCCATTTGGACGTCACAAGATCATGAGTGAATCAGAGATCGACAAAGTGACGGATTTTATTTACAGTCTGTAGTTCCGCGGTTGTCATCAAGAGGATTGCAATTTCAGACTGTGGAATACATGTACTAAGAAGGAGAATAAGATGAAAAGAAGATTGTTTATGAAGGGAACACTTGCCGGTAGTGCGGTTACAGCTGCACTGGGCGCCGGCCTGTTGACCCCACGTGCTGTACTGGCTGCCTGGCCAACAGCGGTAATGGAGGCTGACACATTTGCTGATGTAGGTGATGCCAGTGGTGCTGTCAAGATCAAGGCCCCGGAGATTGCTGAGAATGGCGCAGTTGTACCGGTAACAGTTGATGCCACCAGTATTGACGGTATCGTCGAGAGCATCAGTATTGTCGCCGCTGCCAATGGGCGCCCACTTGCCGCTACCTATCACCTTAGTGAAGGTGCTGTTCCCTATGTCTCTACCCGTCTCAAGATGGGCAAGACGGGTGATGTCTATGGCGTAGTCAAGACCGCATCGGGCACCGTGAACGCCAAGACACAGGTCAAGGTAACCATCGGCGGATGTGGTGGCTAGTAGGCAGTGCCTGCATATCCCACTATGGAATAAACAGAAAAATTAGAGGAAAACAAAATGGCAAAGAAAGCAGTAAAGCTGAGAGCCAAGGCAAAAAAGGGTGTCATTGACATCAAGTGTCTGATGAGTCACCCAATGGAGACCGGTCTGAGAAAGGACAAGAAGACAGGTGAGAAGATTCCTGAACACTTTATCCAGACAGTAACTGCGGAGAAGAACGGTGCTGTCTTCATGACTGCGGACTTCAACTCCACAATCTCGAAGAACCCCTATCTGCGATTCAAGGTCGCGGGAGAGAAGGGTGACAAGATTAGCGTCACCTGGACCGACAACAAGGGAGAGAGTGCAACAGGAAGCAAGGCAGCAAAATAAGTTCACTGCCTGCACCCTGTAGGTATTGAAAGAGAAGATTGCCAAAACCTGGAACCCCTCCCACCAAAACGGTGGGAGGGGAAATGATGACAACCAAAGGAGAACGTTTTGAATGCCGGGACTATCCTGAAGCGTGTATGTGCTGTCGCCCTGACTATGGCTGTAGCCAATGTGCACGCAACCCCTGAAGAAGATTTGAAGGCCTTCCGTGCCTACTTTGTAGAGAAGTTCCCGCAGACCGAGATGGGTGACTTCAAGAATGGGGTCTACTCAATCAGTCCAACCTTTCGCCAGCAGTGGGAGGCCATCGAGGAGTTCCCCCCCTATGAGCAGTTTGTGGAAGAGGGTGAAGAGGAGTGGAACAAGCCCTTTGCCAACGGTAATGGCTATGCCAGCTGCTTCGGAGATGATGTTGCTGCAGTGCGTGTCCGCTATCCACACTGGGATGCCAAGAGTGGTGAGGTTGTGACCCTCGAGGGGGACATCAACAAGTGTCGTAAGGAGAATGGCGAGAAGCCACTGAAGTGGAAAAAGGGCAAGATGGCCCACCTCTCAGCCTATATCAACTATGAGGCGCGTGGCCAAAAGGTCAATGTAGTGATTCCTGATGATCCAAAGGCGCTGGCAGCCTATGAGGATGGCAAGCGCTTCTTCTATGCCAAGCGTGGACAGCTCAACCTTGCCTGTGCGGACTGCCACGTCTATCAGTCAGGCCAGCATATTCGTGCCGATCTGCTCTCTCCCGCATTGGGGCATACCACAGGTTTCCCGGTATTCCGTGCCAAGTGGTCAGGCAAGTCCAAGTCGGGTGATGGCTTTGGTACCCTGCACCGCCGTTTCGGGGGGTGTAACAAGCAGGTACGCGCCAAGCCATTCAAGGCCCAGAGCAGGGAGTATCGCAACCTGGAGTACTTCCATACCTATATGAGTAATGGTCTGGAGTTTAATGGTCCTGCCTATCGCAAGTAGCCTTCTGGGAGCTTGTCACAGATTCACCCTGTGACGACAATCCATTAAGACGATAGCCCGGTCAGCAATGGCCGGGTTTTTTTGTCCGTTAAAAAAGCCGGCATATCATTGATATGCCGGCAACAACAGTCGTCAATCTATGGGAGGAAACTCAACGACTACTCTCTAAATGTGGCTTCATTATAGTAACGAGAATCATTTGCATCAATACGTAGTTATACGTATTTACGTCCGCTGCTACTGGAGTGATGATTGGGACAGGAGTTCTAGATGAAGAGAGGGGGTTTGAATTGTATGTCTGAGAGAGAGCTGGATCAGTTGATTAATGGTTGCTCCATTGAGCTCAGTTGCGATGGGTGCAATAAAAGGTTCATGTCATCCTGCCTTCTGTGTGAGATTCTGAAGGTCCGGCGGGTCATTATCCAGGAGCTGGTGAAGAGAAGGGAGATTACAATGTATAACGGTCTGATCTCCGTTGATGATGTTCTAAGGCTGTTTCCGCGGATGGTCAGGGCAAGTGTAGTCCAGAAAGCGCTGTAGATAGAGCGTACACTCTGTTTCCATGTTCATGAAAAAACCCTCAGAAGTTGCCTTCTGAGGGTCTCTTTTTCCAGCGTTGCTTGTTAAGACAACGCCTCTACTGCTTTACAACTTCTTGGCGTTGTTGAAGGCATCAGAGGTGATGTTGTCATACCAGCTCAGTGCATAGGCAACCTCACGCTCACGGAACGCAGCGTTGCGCTTGTCACCGCTTGGAGTCAGACCGCCGGAGACCTTCATGACCTTCGACTTGTCTGCTGCCAGCTGGTAGACCGCTGCAACAGAGAACGCATCGTTCGGTGCAACCACACTGTAGCAGGTGTTGGTGTAGGCGGGGATTGGGGCAGAGTTGCCGTTCAGTGCCGCTACAACCGCTGCTGCACAGACCTTTGCCTCTGAGCTGGCCGCATAGCCAGACTTCGGCAGACCCTTGGCAGCACTGGAGTCACCAATTACGTAGATGTTTGCACGCTTCTTGGATTCGAAAGTCTGCAGGTCTACTGGACACCAGTCACCATCAGTCAGCCCATTGGCAGAGGCAACATTACCCGCCTTCATGTCGGGGATAACATTCAGTACGTCCGCCTTGAACTCCTCAACAGCTGCAACTGCAGTGTTGCTGTCAGCCTCAACGGCCTCCAGTGCACCACCGGCTGCACCCTTGACCCAGGTGATCATGGAGTTTTCACCACCATCCTGGGCACCATCGAAGCCGTAGTGCACAGACCACGCCTCGCGGAACAGACCAAACTTGGAGAACTTGTCCTTTGGATCAAGAACAATGATCTTTGATTTTGGCTTGTTGGCCTTGAGGTAGGCAGCGATCTGGCTGGTACGCTCATAAGGTCCGGGAGGGCAACGGAATGGGTTGCGTGGTGCAGCAATTACAACTGTACCGCCATCCTTCATCGCCTTGAGCTGCTGCCCCAGCAGATTCATCTGGTGGCCAGACTTGTAGGCGTGGGTTACGGAGTTGTTGGCAACCTCCTCACTGTGTCCCTCAACAAACTTGAAGTCCACACCAGGAGAGACCACACAGCGGTCAAAGCCGTAGCTGCCGCCACCTGCAGTCTTCACCGCATTGTCACCGATCTCGGTCACAGCGTCGTGAACAATGTTGATTCCCATTGCAGCCAGACCCTCATAGGTGTGAGCCAGCTGATCCATGGTGACCATGCCTGAGAGTGTCAGATTACTGGTGAAACCAGTGTAGTAGGTCTTGTTAGGCTCGATGATGGTGACATCAATGGCAGCATCAGCGCGCTTGATGTATTTGGCAGCTGTTGCACCGCCCATACCACCACCAACAACAACGACGCGGCCCTTGGAGCCAGCGAAGGAGTTACCTGCATACAGCCCCATACCGGCAACGGATGCGGCACCTACGGCACTACCAGAAACCTTCAGAAAGTCTCTACGATTAAATTTACTCATTGTTATAGCTCCTCCTTAGCGCTGGCTTGCGTAGTAGTGGAAGATAGCGTCAACACCAGCGTCGCCTTCCTTCTTGTTCAGCTTCTTGACCTTCTTCTTCATCTTCTTCGGCATAGAGCGATCACCATTGTGGAAATCCTCCATACTGTACTCAAGATAAGGCATCAGCTGCCCAGCGAGAATGCCGGAATCGTCATCTGCCAGTGCGCCACCCTCAGAGTGACACTTCTCACAGTACTTGTCATGCAGCTTCTGCCCCTTGGCGACCTTGGCACTGTCAAAGGACTGGTCTGCACGGGACTGTGGCTGATCGGCGAAGAAGTTGGCGATCGCACCAACCTCATCCTCACTGTAGCCCTTTGCGATACGGCCCATGATGGTGCTGTTGGTATCACCAGACTTGTATGCTGCCATCATGTCGGTGATGTAGGTTGCAGACATTCCACCAATGGATGGGATGGCTGGACCAACGCTGGCTCCGTCTGTGCCGTGACAACCAGCACAGGTGTTGGCGAGCATGGATCCGTCAGCCCCTGTCATGTTTCCTGCGAACGCAGAGAAACTGATTGCACAGCTGCCGAGAACGGCTACTGCAAGTTTCGTTGCTTTCATATCTCCTCCTAAAGTTATTTAGAGATTTTATTTAAAATTAATATTAATTTTGCTCTATTCGGGAGGAGTCAAATAGATGGTTAATCAGTCCGGCAGCCCCCCGCGCAGAACACTCCTATAATAATTCAAATAAAACTTCTGATGCAAGGAAATAATTTGCGCAGGAGGCAGTTCACCCCCCCCTTATATATGACGGCTATGGCCGCATATATAAGGGGAGGCTGCTGTTACATCGTGCTGATATAACCGATCATCACCAGGGTCAACAGCGTCAATCCGGAGAAGATCAGGATGGCACCGAGCAGGTTGGAGCCGGTCTGCATCGCCTTTGATGGCTTCTTGATCAGGTACCTGGAGAGCTCTCCACTCTCTTTCAGGCGCTCATACTCCAGACGGTGCTCATGCTTGAACTCATCCAGCGGGATCGCCCCGGTAAAGATGGTTGTGCTCATCGGGAACTTGTCCGGGCGGAAGTGGGCATTGAAGAAGTGGACCGTAAACAGGAACATGGTTGCCAGCAGTGCCTCTTCCGCATGGATGATGGTTGCAATGTTGAAGACGTATCCAGGGAGGACGGTAGCAGCCAGGGTTGGCGAGAAGAGCATCATTCCGCTCAGCCCAATCACTCCTGCACCCCAGAATGGTGCCCAGTAATCAAACTTTTGCCAGTAGGACCAGCGGTCAAAGTCGGGACGTTCAGCTCTTCCGAAGAACCAGCGGAACATGGCAACCACATCACGCAGATCCTGCCAGTTGGGCAACATGGAGGTGGGGCCGAACCAGCGGAAGCTCTTGCGGTTCTTGATGATGTTGTAGCTGGCAATTCCAAAGTGGACCAGGAAGACCGACAGCCAGGTAGTCGCTGCGGTACGGTGAATAATGGCCTCGATCTCCGGCCCACCCAGCAGACCAATCACGACCGGAGCCCAGGCGGTATGCGAGAAGAGCAGGGATGACCCGGTGAGCACCAGTGTCATGGTGCTGACCGCAAACAGCAGGTGAATGACCCGCCAGGTTGCACTGAAGCGACGGAAATAGATCCGCTCCTTGGCTGCCAACAGCGCTGCAGGTGGAGGCTGATACCCCTTGCCCTGCTTGCGATCCTTGTACTCACGATGGAACCAGAGCAGGACATGGGTCCAGAAGAAGGCAAAGACCGCAATGATCAGGTAGTTCATGAACTTTGCAGTGAGATAGATCTCCGGATAACGCTCATAGTCATCGACATTGGCATGGGCGTGGAAGCTCAAAAACCCCTCTGGCGCATCCTCATGACACTGTTGGCAGGTCTCCAGGCGGTTCTCCAGATGGACGCTTGAGGTTGGGTCCTCTACCTTCTTGAGTTCATGGCTGCCGTGGCAGTCATAACACTTTGCGGTATTGGTGTACCCCAGGCGGTTTACCTGCCCATGGTAGGAGGAGCGGTAGGTCTTGTAGGCATCCTCATGGCAATCCCCACAGTTTTGGGTAATCGTCAGCTTGATGGGATCCCGGTCCGGGGAGTCGATGTTGTGGGTAGTGTGACAGTCGGAACAGACCGCGGCCTCACTATTGCCATTCTCCACCACCTCCCTGCCATGTGCGGAGGTGAGGTAGGCCTCTTTCTGCTCTTCGTGACAGCGTCCGCAGACTTCTGGGTTCTTCAGTCGATGGTCGGCACGGGCCTCACTGCCGAGGGTGCCGATGTTATGTGGGTCGTGACAGTCATGGCAGGTGGCGTTGGTCCTGGACTGGTCTGCGATGCTGGGGCGGGCATGGACCGAATCCATATAGCCGTCGATCTGCTGCATCACCACATCGAGGCGATCATACCTGGGATGCTCCTCCCCCTGCTGCTTCTCCCACTCCTCCTTGTGGCACTGGATACAGCTCACGCTGATCACCGGCTGTTCCTGGTGGTACTTCTTGGTGATGTTGGTGTGACACCCTACACAGTTCTGTTTGCCGTGAACACTCTCCTCAAACTTCTCCTCATCGACGTAGATGTAGACCTCGGTCCCTTCCTCATCATCCTCATCCTCATAGAGGGTCTCAAATTTGTTTTCCTCATCGGAGTGGCATTTAATACAGACCTTGTTGGGCACGATTTTCTTTGCACCCGTCTTCGAGTTGTCGGATGCCGCATAGAGGGTTGTGCCGTATACTCCAAGCAGAAGCATCAGCACCCATAGTCTTGTGATCTGTACAAATCGGTTCACAGCACTCCTCCCTTCCGCTGCTGACATCGACAGCGCACCATTCCCGCCTCCACAGGCATGGTGCTCTTAACTTATTGTTGAATGGACTACAACATCAATCGAGCTCTCTGGTGACCGAGAAGGCACCACGAAGATCTCCCGGCTTGAAGCCGGTTGCCTGCTCATAGGGATAGAGATCCCGAATGGTCTTCAGTACATCCGGTGCAATCAGCTCGCCATGACAGACCATGCAGGGCTTGCTGGCCGGGATCGCTTTCATGTAACGGAAGAGTCGTTCGCCACCTTTCTGTTCCACCACCTCGTGGTACTCCACCTTGCTGGGATCCTCACCTGCGGCAAAGCGCCCCTCAAACTGTTCCAGAACCCGAATCTCCCAGGCATCGGGGGCATTCTTTGGATTGCGCAGGCGCAGACTGGTGCGACGAATATTGAGCCCGGTACGGCGGTTGGATGCTGCACGGGTAATGGGCTGCGCCTGTACGTTACAGGCGGTGATTGCCGTAGAGGGGCCTCCCGCCTTCATCCCCGTAACCAGCGCATGTTTCAGTTTGACAAACAGCTTCTTGGCCAGAGCACGACTCTCTTGAACGTGGACAGAGATATCCTCTGCTACAGCAGCCTTCTCCGCAGCGGCCTCCTCTGCGGCTGTAACCATGGTTACCGGCGATGCCAGAATGGTTGTTAATATTGTGCCAAGCAGTACCTTTCTCATATACCTCTCCCCCTGAACATGAATAACCAGAAACAGTACCTTATTCGAGTTAGGTCTCTAGATCAAGTACTCAATATTGTTGGAGAACGGTGCTCGTGATCGAGTAACCCGCATGCTTCGGAGCCACCAATCCCGTCAGTGGGTTCTGTGCCGTTAAGCTACAGGAGCTCTCTCCATGGTGGAGTGCTCTGTAGGTTATCCGGCATTGGTTTGGTGTTGGTGCTACCGTAACCGGCTAGCGCTTGATAAGCCCCTGAAGATATTCAGCCAGCTGGTGGCGGCGGTTCATCTCGGCGATCTGGGGGAGGCTGTGGCCTTCCTGATCATGGACCTCTACATCGGCACCTCGCTGTATCAGCAGTTTTGCCAGTTTGCTGTTTCCACGGCTGACCGCATCCATTAACGGGGTCCAGCTGTCGTTATCTGCCACATTGACATTGGCGCCACGGTTGAGAAGGGTCTCTGCAATGGCGCTTCCCTTGCGCTTGATTGCATAGTGCAGGGCGGTGGCACCATGATCATCCGTCACCGAGGTTAAGGCCCCACGATTCAGCAGGGCGGTTACCACCTCCAGGCTCTGGGTGTCTGCGGCGATCATCAGGGCGGTTCTGCCATTCTTGTCACGGATGTTCATGCCGGCATCAGCCAGCAACATCATATGGACCACATCGATATTGCCGCTCTGGGAGGCGATCATCAACGGGGTCTGTCCATGGCGGTTTGCGGTGTTGATGTTGCTGTTATAGGCCATCAGCATCGAGATCACATCTGCATCTCCGCTGCGGACCGCAATCATCAGCGCATCCATTCCATTACGGGTCTTGATATGTGGGTCGGCTCCAGCCTTCAGGAGCAGGGAGACCAGGGCAATGCTGCTTTCATCGGCAGCGGCGGAGAGGGCGGTGTATCCTCCCCTGGTCTGCCGGTCGATACGGGCACCATGTTCAATCAGCAGCTGGGCAATCTCAATCTGACCATCCTCGGCCGCATAGATCAGTGGGGTGTGGCCAAACTCTCCACTACTGTTGATATCAGCACCCTGGCTGATCAGCTGTTTAACCTCAGCAAGCTCCCCATTGATCACAGCCCTGCGCAGTGACTGGTCCAGTGCGGCATCAGCGAGGCAGGCACTGGAGAAGAGGAGGGATAGTACGATGGTGGTTATTGTTTTCATGATACTGCTCCGATTCATTTCCGATAGGCCGGCATCCAGTGGGCTGGGCTATGCCTCTTCATCCTCTTCCTCTTCCTCTTCATCATCAGGTTCATCCGGCTCGGCATGGGCTATCCCCTTGTGGCAGTCGATACAGGTCTGACCCTTGTCGGTGGCACGACCATGCTTCTTGCGTGCACTGCGGTCCTGCTCGTCGAGGTTCATGTTGTCGAAGGAGTGACAGTTTCTGCATTCACGTGAATCCGTGGCCTTCATCTTGTCCCAGACACTGTTGGCCATCTTCCAGCGGTAGGCATTGTATTTCTCCAGTGCCGCCTCACGACGCGCCTCAGCCTCCTCGCTCATCTCATCCTCGCTATAGGGATCCCCATAATTGGGGACGCAGAGGTTGGAGCCCTCCTCAACAGGGATAAAGAGGTCGGGACAGTTGCCACTGCTGTCCGCTGAAACCAGTTGGGACTCATCAGGCTCAATGGTGCCCATGACCCAGTGGTATACATCCTTGGCCGCCATGATCTTGGCCATTACCTTGGGGATGAACTGTTTGGGTACATGACAGTCCGAGCAGGTGGCCTGAACACCGGACTGATTCTCGTAGTGGACGGTGTGGCGATACTCCTCGAGGTTGATCTTCATCGAGTGGCAGGAGGTACAGAACTCCATCTCGTTGGTAGCGGCAAAGAAGACATTGACGCCCCCAAGTGCCACCATGCCGGCAATAAAGATCAGGGCTGGAATCAGTAGTTTTTTCATCTAGGTCTCTCCCTCTAGAGGCTCTATGACTGTTGTTGTGTTTTATTCTTCTACAGGCAGGTTACTGGGCATCCAGTCTGGAGGCATAGTCAATGACCGCCTTCATGTCGCGATAGGTAAATCTCTGGATCTGTTTGACCATCTTGCTGTTGGCGTTTCTGCGCTTTCCATCCTTGATCCAGACAAACTGTCTCAGCATATAGGGGTAGTGCTGGTTGGAGAGGCGCGGGTAGAAGTTTTCAGTATCTCCCTCACCATTCTCCCCGTGACACTTGACGCAGTTCTCCTCGTAGAGCTCTTTTCCAAGCGCCAGATCAGATCCATCCCCATGCTGATTGAAGTGGTTGATGGAGAGGGTGGTGATGTAGGCGGTTACATCGGCAACATCCTGGGCACCTCCAATATAGCGGGCCAGTGTAAAGGGGTACATGGTGGGGTTGTCCCGATTGAGCTGACGGATATCGTAGAGCTGCTTGATCAGTACCGACTGGTGTTGGCCCGCCAGTTGTGGATAGGTTCCCGGAACCCGGTATTTACCGATTCCGGGCTCCATGCCCCACCCATCCGGTGTGTGACAGAAGGCACAGGTTTTATAGAGTTTTTTTCCGTTCTCAATGTCGGGAGTGAGTGTCATTGACTCCTCAATCTCGCCTCCACGGTCCAGACCATCCCAGGCGCCGGCAATGGGTGAAAGAAGAGCTGCCAGTGACAGAACAGTAATTTTTACGAGCATATTTCCTCCCTGCTATGCGTTGCCAACTCTTCTGGTCGGATCTCTGCATATGGATAGAGCAGTTTATTCAGATCAATCATACGTATCCAATAATAGAGTGCAAGATTTTTCCATATTGCACCAGTATGTTAGCAGCTCCTGATGTTCCGATTTCCCCCGGTTGGCCGGTTGTGAGATTACCGGTTTTCCCGGTGGCGCAACATCAATGCGTTCGGTAACGCGACCTCAATGCTTTCGGTAACGCGACCTCAATACTTTCGGTTCTCAATCAGTTCCTCAACTACGCTGGGGTCGGCCAGGGTTGAGGTATCACCCAGGTCATCCAGCTCATTGGCGGCAATCTTGCGCAGGATGCGGCGCATGATCTTTCCAGAGCGGGTTTTGGGCAGGCCGGGCGCCCACTGGATGATGTTGATCCTGGCAATGGGGCCAATCTCCTTGCGCACCAGTGCTACGAGGTCACTCTTCAGGGCATCGGTTGCTGTCTCACCCTGCATCAGGGTGACGAAGGCGTAGATCCCCTGGCCAGTGATCTCATGGGGATAACCGACCACAGCCGCCTCTGCGACCATCTCATGCAGCACCAGGGCAGACTCAATCTCGGCTGTTCCCAGACGGTGTCCGGAGACATTGAGTACATCGTCTACACGGCCGGTGATCCACCAGTACCCATCCTCGTCGCGGCGTGCCCCATCTCCTGTGAAGTAGTAGCCGGGGAACTGGGTAAAGTAGGTTTCGATAAAGCGGTCGTGATCACCATAGAGGGTACGCATCTGTCCGGGCCACGGGAACTTCATCGCCAGATTGCCGGAGGTTGTCCCCTCCAGTTCGTTCCCCTCATCATCCAGCAGCACCGGCTGTACTCCGAAGAAGGGGCGGCTGGCAGAGCCCGGTTTCAGCGGGTGGGCACCAGGGAGTGGGGTGATCAGGTGTCCACCAGTCTCGGTCTGCCACCAGGTGTCTACAATCGGACAGCGTCCGTCACCGACAACATTGTAGTACCACTCCCATGCCTCGGGGTTGATCGGTTCGCCGACCGTTCCCAGCAGGCGCAGGGATTTGCGCGAGGTCCTCTCTACCGGTTCGTTACCACTGGACATCAGGGCACGGATTGCGGTGGGTGCGGTGTAGAAGCTGGCAACACTGTGCTTGTCACAGACCTCCCAGAAGCGGGAGGTGGTGGGGTAGGTGGGGATCCCCTCGAACATCATGGTGGTGGCACCATTGGCGAGTGGGCCATAGAGAATATAGGTGTGTCCGGTGACCCATCCCACATCGGCGGTACACCAGTAGATCTCCCCATCCTTGTAGTCGAAGGTGAGTTTGTGGGTGATTGCGGCGTGGAGCATATAGCCACCGGTGGTGTGCTGTACCCCCTTCGGCTTTCCGGTGGATCCGGAGGTGTAGAGGATAAACATCGGATCCTCGGCATCCATCTCTTCGGGAGGGCACTCCGCAGAGGCGCTCTCCATTGCCTTGTGGTACCAGAGATCTCGCTCCTCGCTCCAGTCGACAGGCTCTCCACCCCGCTGCACCACAATGCAGGTGTGCACGTTGGGGCAGGAGGCGATCGCCTGGTCTGCATTCTGCTTCAGGGGAACCTTCTTGCCTCCGCGAATGCTCTGGTCGGCGGTGATCACCACCTGACAGTCGGAGTCCAGGATACGGTCACGCAGTGCATCGGGGGAGAAGCCGCCAAAGACCACGGAGTGGACCGCACCGATACGGGTGCAGGCGAGCATTGCGACAGCCGCCTCCGGGATCATCGGCATATAGATGGAGACCCGATCCCCCCTGTTGACCCCACGAGACTTCAGTACGTTGGCGAACCGGCTCACCTCAGCGTGGAGCTCCCGGTAGGTGATGCTGCGATCCTCGTTGGGGTCATCCCCCTCCCAGAGGATGGCGACCTGATCCCCACGCTCCTCAAGGTGGCGATCGAGACAGTTGTAGGAGGCATTCAGTTTTCCACCCCTGAACCAGTTGATGTGTACATCACCGCTGTAGCTCCAATCCAGGGTGGTCTCCCATGGAGTGAACCAGGTGAGGTAGCGGGTGGCCTGTTCGCTCCAGAACCCCTCGGGGTCGGTAATGGAGTGCTGGTACATCTCCTCGTACTGCTCTGCAGTAACATTGGCCTGTGCGGCAAACGCACTGTTGACGGGATAGACTTTTGTGGTTCCGGTCTCTTCGCTGCTCACTGCTTCTTCTCCATGTCGGTTCGATATGCTTCCATGATCAAGAACTCAATTCTACTCATGAATCTGTCACTGCGTCAGGGCTTTTTTGCCGTGGCACCCATAAATCCGACAGGCTCCTGGAGATAGTTATTTATCCACTGCTGTACTACAATAGGCCGCTTTCACGGCTCAGCGGAAGTGGACTTCCGGAGCCTCCAACCATCAACCACTGAATCGAGAAGTAGACATGGAAGTATCTGTAGAGACAAGCCAGGGGCTAGAGCGCATCATGACAGTCACCGTTCCGGCGGAGCGCGTTGACAAGGAGGTGGCTGATCGCCTCAATCGAATGAAAAATACGGTCAAACTGAATGGTTTCCGCCCGGGCAAGGTGCCGATGGCGGTGGTGAAGAAGCGTTTTGGCGATTCCGTACTGCATGAGGTGGCTGGAGAGGTGATTCAGGCCAGCTTTGGTGAGGCGGTCAACCAGGAGAAGCTCTCTCCGGCCGGTGCGCCACAGATCGACCCAGAGGAGATTGCGGCAGGCAAGGCGCTGACCTTTAAGGCGACCTTTGAGGTCTATCCCGAGTTTGAGATCACCTCCTTTGCCGGGATCAAGGTGGAGAAGCCGGTGGTTGAGATTGGTGAGGAGGACATGGACAAGATGATTGACAACCTGCGTAGCCAGCAGCAGAGCTGGAGCGAGGTTGAGCGAGAGGCGGCCGATGGTGACCAGGTGGTGATCGACTTTGCCGGCACCATCGATGGCGAGGCCTTTGAGCGCGGCTCGGCAGAGGGGGTTCCCGTAACCCTCGGATCCGGTTCAATGATTGGGGGATTTGAGGAGGGGATTGCTGGAATGAAGGCGGGCGATGAGAAGAGTATCGATGTCACCTTCCCCGAGGACTATGCGGCCGAAGAGCTGGCTGGAAAGGAGGCTCAGTTCGCAATCAAGGTCAGCACCGTCTCCGAGCAGGTGCTTCCCGAGGTGGATGATGAGTTTATCTCCGGGTATGGGGTGACGGAGGGGGGGGTTGAGGCGTTCCGCAAGCAGATTCGGGAGAATATGCAGCGTGAGTGTGATCAGGCTGTTGAGACGGTCAACAAGAGCCAGGTGATGGATGGACTCTATGAGAGCCACGGTTTTGATGTGCCCGGTGCATTGATTGACGAGGAGGCCGCCCGCATGGTCGAGAACATGAAGCAGCAGATGCAGGGGCAGGAGGGTGTGCTGAGCCCGGACCTCTTCAAGGGGCAGGCCGAGCGCAGGGTCAAGCTGGGGCTGGTCCTTGCCGAGGTGGTGCGTGAGCACAATGTCCAGGTCGACCCAACACTGGTACAGAGCCATATTGAGCGTATGGCTGCCGGTTATGAGGATCCAAAAGAGGTGATTGAGTGGTACAACAAGAACCCTCAGTATCTGGAGGGGGTGCAGAATCTGGCCCTTGAGGAGCAGGTTGTGGATCTGGTCATGAAGGATGCCGAGGTCAGTGAGGCGAGCATGGGTTTTGAGGAGCTGATGCAGAAGGCCAATGCCGGTCAAACGGCGTAGGGTGCCAAAACGCCTCTATCGGCTGTTAACGATTCAACTATCTGGAGGAAGAGTAATCAAATGAGTTCACCAATCGAGAATCTTGGCATGGTCCCCATGGTGGTGGAGCAGTCCTCGCGCGGGGAGCGCGCCTATGACATCTACTCCCGTCTGCTCAAGGAGCGCGTCATCTTTCTGGTGGGGCCCGTCGAGGACCAGATGGCCAATCTGGTGGTGGCACAACTACTCTTCCTGGAGTCGGAGAATCCGGACAAGGACATTCACCTCTACATCAACTCACCGGGTGGGTCGGTTACGGCCGGGCTCTCCATCTATGACACCATGCAGTTCATCAAGCCGGATGTCAGCACCATGTGCATTGGTCAGGCGGCCAGCATGGGGGCACTGCTGTTGACGGGGGGTGCCAAGGGCAAGCGTTTCTGCCTGCCACACTCCAGAATGATGATTCATCAGCCGCTCGGCGGTTTCCAGGGGCAGGCCTCGGATATCGAGATCCACGCCAAGGAGATACTGGATGTGCGTGAGCGTCTCAATACCATCCTGGCAAACCATACCGGACAGCCCATGGAGCAGATCCGCAGGGATACCGATCGTGACAATTTCATGAGTGGTGATGTCTCGGTGGAGTATGGTCTGATTGATCAGGTGCTCTCCAGTCGAGAGCAATAACCAACAAAAATAGTTGGTTTCTTTGGAGGCTCTTCCGTATAATCGGTGGCAGGAGCTGCCAACACACCTGAAATTATTGGGATCCGGGAAACGCCCTCTCTGGAAGGGTAGGTGCGCCATTTTTCGACCGCCTCCTGGCAGTTGCCGGAAAGAGTGGATTTTTTCTGTTGGATCAATATGTTGATCCCAAATCCGTGGTTCCATATGCGGATCCGGGCAGTAGTTGATGCAGGTACTTGCAGGATCAGGGCGAGTGTGTAAGATTTAAGGTTCCAATACGGGTTAATGACAATAGATAAGGTACTGACTGGATGAGTGATAACGAAGAAGATGGCAAGTTGCTCTACTGCTCTTTCTGCGGAAAGAGCCAGAATGAGGTGCGAAAACTGATCGCAGGCCCATCTGTTTATGTCTGTGATGAGTGTGTCGAGCTCTGCAATGACATCATTCGGGAGGAGCAGGATGAGAGTGAGGGGGAGAGCTCGGAATCCTCTCTGCCGATTCCGGAGAAGATCCGTGCAACACTCGATGACTATGTGATCAGCCAGGACCAGGCCAAGAAGACCCTCTCGGTTGCTGTCTACAACCACTACAAGCGTGTGGAGTCCGGCTACAAGCGGGATGATGTGGAGCTGGCAAAGAGCAATGTATTGCTGATCGGCCCAACCGGATCCGGCAAGACACTGCTGGCCGAGACACTGGCCCGTATTCTCAATGTCCCCTTTACCATTGCCGATGCCACCACCCTGACAGAGGCGGGGTACGTGGGTGAGGATGTCGAGAACATCATCCAGAAACTGCTGATGAAGTGTGACTATGACGTTGAGCGCGCCGAGAGTGGCATCATCTATGTGGACGAGATCGACAAGATTTCACGCAAGTCCGATAACCCCTCCATCACCCGCGATGTCTCTGGTGAGGGTGTGCAGCAGGCGCTGCTGAAGCTGGTCGAGGGGACCACTGCATCGGTTCCACCGCAGGGTGGACGCAAGCACCCGCAGCAGGAGTTCCTGCAGGTCGATACCAGCAAGATCCTCTTTATCTGTGGTGGTGCCTTTGCCGGGCTGGACAAGATCATTCGTGACCGCTCCGAGAAGAGCGGTATTGGCTTCTCTGCCGAGGTCAAGGGCAAGGATGATGAGCGCTCTGTGGGTGAGATCCTCACCGATGTGGAGCCTGAGGATCTGATCAAGTATGGTCTGATTCCGGAGTTTGTGGGACGTCTCCCGGTGGAGGCCACCCTGCAGGAGCTGGATGAGGATGCCCTGATACGGATTCTCACCGAACCGAAGAATGCACTGACCAAGCAGTATGGCAAGCTCTTTGAGATGGAGGGTGTTGAGCTCGATATCCGCGAGGATGCGCTGCGTGCCATTGCCAAGAAGGCGATCAAGCGCAAGACCGGTGCACGTGGTCTGCGCTCCATCCTTGAGCACGCACTGCTCGATACCATGTACCACCTCCCATCCTACGAGAATGTGGAGAAGGTGGTTGTCGATGCCTCGGTTATTGAGGGGAAATCAGAGCCACTGCTGATCCTTGAGGGTGGCGAGCAGCAGAAGCTCGCAGCATCCGAATAGTACCCCATGGGGACTGAAGAGAAGAGCCTGGATTTTTCCGATCCACTGGAGCAGGAGTACTCCGTTCTGCCACTGCGTGATGTAGTGGTCTATCCACACATGGTGATCCCGCTGTTTGTCGGTCGTCCGCGTTCGATTGCGGCACTGGAGAGCGCCATGGCGGATGAGAAACAGATTCTGCTGGTCGCCCAGAAGAGTGCAGGCAAGGATGAGCCAGAGGTCGAGGATCTCTTCTCTGCCGGTACCGTGGCCACCATTCTGCAGCTGCTGAGACTGCCTGACGGTACCGTCAAGGTGCTGGTGGAGGGGGTCAATCGGGCACTGATTCGCTCTATTGGGGAGGATCAGGGGCAGCTCCGCGCGCGGGTTACACTTCACCGAGAACGGGTAGCAGGTGGTACCGAGGTCGATGTGCTGGCACGCTCCATCCAGGGGCAGTTTGAGCACTACGTCAAAATGAACAAGAAGATTCCACCAGAGGTCCTCACCTCGCTGGCTGGAATCGACGACCCGTCGCGGCTCAGTGATACGGTGGCCGCCCACATGACGCTCAAGATCGAGGAGAAGCAGCAGTTGCTGGAGACCTTCGACGTGCAGGAGCGGATGGAGCATATTCTCTCCGTGATGGAGGGTGAGCTCGATATCCTTGAGGTGGAGAAGCGGGTTCAGGGGCGGGTCAAGAAACAGATGGAGCGCAACCAGCGCGAGTTCTATCTCAATGAGCAGATCAAGGCGATCCAGAAGGAGCTCGGGGAGTCCGAGGATGGCAGCAGTGAGACTGATGAGCTGGAGCGCAAGGTCAAAGAGACCAGGATGTCCAAAGAGGCCAGAGAGAAGGCGGAATCGGAGCTCAAGAAGCTGAAGATGATGTCGCCGATGTCTGCCGAGGCAGCGGTGGTACGCACCTATATCGAGACCCTGCTCGGTGTCCCCTGGGTGAAACGCTCCCGTCTGCGCAGTGATCTGGTACGTGCCGAGAAGATTCTCAATGAGGACCACTACGGACTGGAGGAGGTCAAGGAGCGCATCCTTGAGTATCTGGCCGTACAGAAGCGTGTCGGCAAGATCAAGGGTGCCATCCTCTGTCTGGTCGGCCCTCCCGGTGTTGGCAAGACCTCGCTGGGGCAGTCGATTGCTCGTGCCACCAGCCGAAAATTTGTCCGCATGTCACTCGGCGGTGTACGGGATGAGGCGGAGATTCGTGGTCACCGGCGCACCTATATCGGCTCCATGCCGGGCAAGATCATCCAGAACATGAGCAAGGTTGAGGTCAGGAATCCGCTCTTCCTGCTCGACGAGATTGACAAGATGGCGATGGACTTTCGGGGTGATCCGGCATCGGCGCTGCTGGAGGTGCTCGATCCGGAGCAGAATGACACCTTTGCAGACCACTATCTGGAGGTCGACTACGATCTCTCCGATGTGATGTTTGTGGCCACTGCAAACAGCATGAACATTCCAGGGCCCCTTAAAGACAGGATGGAGGTGATTCGAATCCCCGGTTATACCGAGGAGGAGAAGCTCAATATTGCCCAGCGCTACCTGATTCCCAAGCAGATGAAGAGCAATGGCCTCAGGCAGAAGGAGGTGAGCATCAGCGAGGGGGCGATTCTGCAGGTGATTCGCCACTACACTCGCGAGGCCGGGGTGCGAAACCTTGAGCGTGAACTATCCAAGGTGTTGCGCAAGGTGGTCAAGGAGCTGGTGCTGAAGAAACAGAAGGGCAGGGTCTCGGTCTCGGTCCGTAATCTGGAGCACTATCTCGGGGTCAAGAAGTTCCGTTATGGTCTGGCGGATGAGAAGGATCAGGTGGGTCAGGTGACAGGCCTGGCCTGGACCCAGGTGGGTGGAGAGCTGTTGACCATCGAGGGTGCGGTGATGCCCGGAAAGGGCAAATTCTCCGTGACCGGACAGCTGGGTGAGGTGATGAAGGAGTCGATCCAGGCAGCCATGACTGTTGTCAGGAGCCGCTCTGCGGTGCTGGGCATCAAGCCCTCAGAGTATGAGAAGAGTGATATCCATATCCATGTCCCTGAGGGTGCAATTCCCAAGGATGGCCCCAGCGCCGGGATCGGGATGTGTACCGCACTGGTCTCCGTGCTGACCGGCATTCCGGTACGGGCCGACGTGGCGATGACCGGAGAGATCACCCTGCGTGGCGAGGTATTGCCGATTGGCGGGCTCAAGGAGAAGATGCTCGCCGCCCATCGGGGTGGAATCAAGACGGTACTGATTCCCGAGGAGAACAGAAAGGATCTCAAGGAGATTCCGGAGAATATTCTCAAGGATCTTGAGGTAAAACCGGTACGCTGGGTGGATGAGGTACTGGAGATTGCGCTGCAGTACTCACCGGAGCCGCTGAATGAGCATGAGATTGAGGCAGAGGGTGAGGGTGCGGAGAGTGGGGATAACCACGCTGCCGAGGGTTCGGACTCCTCTGTGATTCAGACCCATTAAGGGGCGGGTTGTGGCCTCCAGTGTGAGCCGTTTCAGGGCATGTTTTTTTTGAAAAAACTCCCGTTTTGAACTGGTAAAGCGGAGGAGGATACCGTAAACTAGCGCGCGCTGTCCGAGTGGAGAACCGAAGGGTTCCTGCAGGATGGGGTGCTTAGCTCAGCTGGGAGAGCATCGCCCTTACAAGGCGAGGGTCGCAGGTTCGATCCCTGCAGCACCCACCAAATATTGATGAATTGTGGAGCGGTAGTTCAGTTGGTTAGAATACCGGCCTGTCACGCCGGGGGTCGCGGGTTCGAGTCCCGTCCGCTCCGCCACTACTCAAGGGCGTGCCTGCTTTCAGGTGCGCCCTTTTTTTATCACAAGAGGAAGGTAGTAGAGCATGTTGCAGAGTATTCATGATCAGGCGCAGAGCTGGATCGCCTGGGTGATTGTCGGATTGTTGATTATCCCGTTTGCGCTCTGGGGAATTAACTCCTACTTTGAGGGGGGGAGCGGTGCGGTCGTGGCCGAGGTTAATGGCACAGAGATCAGCCTGAATGACTATCAGCGCTCCCTGCAGCAGCAGCGGGAGAAGCTGCGCTCACTGATGGGGACAAACTATCGTCCGGAGATGATGGAAAATCCACAGATGCGTCGTGCGGTACTGGATGCAATGATCGAGAATGATCTCCTGACACAGGCGGTGGAGAGTGACGGTTTCCGTATCGGTGATGAGCTTCTGTTTGGACAGATACAGCGCATCGAGGCATTCCAGCATGATGGCAGGTTCAGCTCCGCACTCTATGAGCAGCTGCTCTCTGCCCAGGGGATGAGCAAGCCCTTTTTCGAGAGTGGCATCCGTACCGATCTGATGCAGTCTCAGCTCTTGACCGCCTTCCGCCACGCCTCCTTTGTCACCCCACAGGAGCTGCGCGAGGCGGTTCGTCTCCAGGATCAGGTGCGTACCATGCGCCTCCTGACCATCCCTGCCACACTGCAGCGCATCGGGAATCGCGTGGTGGATGACGAGGAGATTGCCGCACAGTATGAGTTGAATGCCGCTCTCTACGAGATTCCGGAGCAGGTCAGCCTGGACTATATCGAGCTCGCTGTTGCCGACCTCGCACGAGGTGTGCCTGTTGAGGAGAGTGCCCTGGAGAAGCTCTATGAGGAGCGCAAGGGCGGCATGCTGGCCGATGAGGAGCGTCACGCACGCCATATCCTGATCGAGCTGGCTGAGGGGGCGGATGAGGCCGCCACCACTGCTGCCCAGGCACGGCTGGATGAGGTGCAGGAGAAGCTGGCTGCAGGAGAGTCGTTTGAGGCGTTGGCAGCAGCATACTCGGATGATCCGGGCTCTGCATCGGCTGGGGGAGATCTTGACTTCTTTCCACGTGGCATCATGGTGCCGGAGTTTGATGAGGCCGTCTTCTCGATGCAGGTGGGAGAGCTCTCCGACCCAATCCGTACCCCATTTGGTTTTCACCTGATTCGTCTGGAGGAGATCCAGGCCGAGGAGATTCGCCCCTTTGAGGAGGTGCGGGGTGAACTGAGTGCAGAGTTGAGACGGCGCACTGCAGAGGATCTCTTTTATGAACATGCCGAGACCATCGCCAATATTGCCTATGAGGAGCCGGATACGCTGGAGGGTGCGGCAGCGGCGGTGGGGCTGAAGGTCAAGCAGAGCACACTCTTTGGCCGTCAGGGTGGGGCCAGCGGGATTGCAACCAATCCCGGGGTGATCAAGGAGGCCTTCTCCGACATGGTACTGACCAACGGCAAGAACAGTGATCCAATAGAGCTTGCGGAGGATCGCATGGTGGTTGTCCGTATCCATGAACACAAGCCGGCCACCAGGAAACCGCTCGATGAGGTGCGTCTGCAGGTGGTTGATGCCATCCTCGACCAGCGTGCCCGGGTAGAGGCGCGCAACCAGGGGCTGGAGCTGCTGCAGAAAGTTCAGGCTGGGGAGATGACTCCACAGGCTGTGGCTGAACAGGCTGCAGTCGAGTGGGGTGAGGTTGAGAAGATTGGGCGCAACAACCAGTCACTCCCGCCCGAGGTGGTGACACGCCTGTTCCGGATCAACACGGATACTCTGGATGGTGGAGTGCTCTCCTATGCAGGAAGTGAGCTGCAGGGGGGCGGTTATGCATTGATCGAGTTCAGTGCGGTTGAGGATGGTAATCTGGATGCGATGAGTGAGAAGGAGCGGGAGGCACTGCGCCGAGAGCTGCGCAATCGCAATGTGATGAGTCACTATCAGAGCTATGTGGCCAATCTGCGAGAGCGTGCAGAGGTTGTGATTCACGAGGATCAGCTTAACTGATCGAAGAGTGTGAGTTCTCTCAACAAAAAGCCCGGCAGTGCCGGGCTTTTGCGTTATCGATTATCCGCAAAGCGCTCAGGAGCCATCCGCGATCCCATAGATCCCCATTCCGGTTGTGTTGTAGCCACCGTCCACATAGGTGATCTCTCCAGTGACTCCAGAGCTGAGATCGGAGCAGAGGAAGGCCCCCACATTACCCACCTCGTCAATGGTGACATTGCGGCGCAGCGGTGAATTCTTCTCCGAGTAGTCGAGCAGCAGGTTGAAGTCGCCAATTCCCTTTGCGGCCAGTGTCTTGATCGGACCGGCAGAGAGGCCATTGACGCGGATTCCATCCGGCCCCAGGTCAGCGGCCAGTGCGCGCACATTGGCCTCCAGGCTCGCCTTGGCCAGCCCCATCACGTTGTAGTGGGGGATGGAGCGCACTGCGCCCAGATAGCTCAGCGTCAACATGGAGCCGTTGCGACCCTCCATCATCGGCAGGGATTCACGGGCCAGTGCCGAAAAGCTGAATGAGCTGATGTCGTGGGCAATCTTGAACCCCTCCCGGGTGACCGAATCGACAAAACGCCCATCCAGCTCCCCCTTGGGAGAGAAGGCGACCGAGTGGACCAGGCAGTCGAGGCCATCCCAGTGGGTGGAGAGGCGCTTGAAGGTGTTTCTGATCTCCTCATCACTGGAGACATCGCAGGGGATGGTGATCTCGCTTCCGAGCTCTGCGGCGAGCTTCTCGACACGCCCCTTCAGTTTGTCACCCTGGTAGGTGAGGGCAATCTCGGCCCCCTCACGGTGCATCGCCTTGGCGATCCCCCAGGCGATTGAACGGTTACTGGCGACACCGACAACCAGCGCCTTTTTTCCCTGCATGAATCCCATCACAAATCCTCGTCCGCTTTTCGCTTTCAACGCGGTTTTAACGCGTGATATTCTGATATGATCCAATCCTCACAATGGTGACACCAATGGGAACCGAACCGACTCCTTTATCCGGCTAATTCTACACAGACATAGTGGGCGCTAACAAGAATAAAAGAGGGGGATTATTCACCATCCTGGTCGGAATGGTCCTTTCACTGCCTCTCCAGGCGAGCTGGAACAACCCCTATCCACAGGAGGGGGTGGAGGAGCAGGTGCTCTACTCCTCCTTCTCCGGACGACCGAAACACCTCGATCCTGCGCGCTCCTACAGCTCCAATGAGTACACCTTTATTGGGCAGATCTATGAGCCGCCACTGCAGTACCACTATCTCAAGCGCCCCTATCAGCTTGAGCCTCTGGGGGCGGCAGTGATGCCCAGGGTGATCTACCTGGATGCCGATGGAGAGCAGCTGCCCGAGGATGCGCCGGTTGAGAGGATTGCCCACTCCATCTATGAGGTTCGGGTGCGGGAGGGGGCACACTATCAGCCCCATCCCGCCTTTGTAAGGGATGAGCAGGGGGAGATGCGCTATGCCAATCTGGGGGAGGATGAGGCCGCCGGAATCGAGCGGATGGCCGATTTTCCGCAACAGGGCACACGCAAGGTGACCGCAGAGGATTATATTTATCAGATCAAGCGCCTTGCCCACCCCGCGCTCCACTCCCCGATATTCGGGCTGATGACAGAACATATTGTTGGGCTACAGCCCCTGCGTGACGCGCTGAAGCAGTCCAGAGAGGGGGACCCGGACGGCTGGCTTGATCTGCGGGAGTTCCCGCTTGAGGGGGTGGAGCGGGTGGACAGCCTGACCTACCGGATCAAGATAAAGGGCAAGTACCCCCAGTTCATCTACTGGCTGGCGATGCCCTTCTTCTCCCCCATGCCATGGGAGGCGGACCGCTTTCATGCCCAGCCACTGCTACGGGAGAAGAACATCACCCTCGACTGGTATCCGGTTGGAAGCGGCCCCTTCATGCTGACGCTCAACAACCCCAACCGCAAGATGGTTCTGGAGCGCAACCCCAACCACCATCCTGAACACTATCCGCTGGAGGGGGAGGCGGAAGACAGGGAGAGTGGTCTGTTGGCCAGTGCAGGAGAGCCGATCCCGTTCCTCGACCGAATCGAGTTCAGTCTGGAGAAGGAGACGATCCCCTACTGGAACAAGTTTCTCCAGGGCTACTACGATGCCTCCGGGATCAGCTCCGACAGTTTTGATCAGGCGGTGCAGATTACCGCCGGTGGTGAAGCGGCCCTCACGCCGGAGATGGAGGCGCAGGGGATGCGCCTCCAGACCTCGGTCTCCACCTCGATCTTCTATATGGGGTTCAATATGGCAGATCCTGTGGTTGGTGGAGAGAGTGAGCGTGCCAGGAAGCTGCGTCAGGCGATCTCCATTGCGGTCGACTATGAGGAGTTCATCTCCATCTTCTCTAACGGGCGCGGGATTGCGGCACAGGGGCCGCTCCCCGCCGGGATCTTTGGTCACAAGGAGGGGGAGCCTGGTATCAATCCGCTGGTCTACCGCTGGGAGAGTGGCAGAGCAAAGCGTCGCCCACTGGAGGAGGCACGCGCGCTGCTGGCCGAGGCCGGTTATCCCAAGGGGCGCGATCGCGAGACAGGCAAGCCGCTGACCCTCTATTTCGATGTGACCGCCAGTGGACCGGATGACAAGGCGCGGATGGACTGGTATCGCAAGCAGTTTGAGAAGATCGATCTGCAGCTGGTGATTCGCAATACCGACTACAACCGTTTTCAGGACAAGATGCTCAACGGCAGTGCCCAGATCTACCTCTGGGGGTGGAATGCCGACTATCCCGATCCCGAGAACTTCCTCTTTCTGCTCTATGGCCCCAATGCCAAGATGGGGAAGAATGGGGAGAATGCCTCCAACTATGACAGCCCGGAGTTCAACCGCCTCTTTGAAGAGATGAAGAACATGGAGAATGGAGCGCAGCGGCAGCAGATGATCGACCGCATGGTGGCCCTGCTGCGAGAGGATGCCCCCTGGGTCTGGGGGATGCACCCCAAGAACTTTGGCCTCTACCACTCCTGGTACCGCAATACCAAGCCCAACCTGATGGCCAACAACACCCTGAAATATGTCCGGCTTGATCCGGTTGAGCGGAAGCGGCTGCGCAATGAGTGGAACCGCCCGGTACTCTGGCCACTCTGGGGGGGCGGGGCGGTGCTGTTGCTGCTGATTGTCCCCGCCTGGCTTGGGGTGCGCAGAAAGGAGCGCAGCTCACTCCGTATCCAGGGGGGGAGCTGACCATGCTGAACTATATTCTGCGCCGTATCCTCTACGCCTTCCCGATCCTGGTCGGGGTCAACCTGATCACCTTCTTCCTCTTCTTCGTGGTCAACACCCCGGATGACATGGCACGCATGCACCTGGGGATGAAGCATGTCACCGAGGAGGCGATCGAGAACTGGAAGCAGGAGCGGGGCTATGACCGCCCGCTGCTCTGGAATGAGTCGGCATCGGGTAGTGAGAAGCTGACCGAGACCCTGATTGTCTCTGAGTCCCTCAAGCTGTTTCGTTTCGATTTTGGGGTGGCTGATGACGGGCGCGATATTGGCGGGGATATCCGGGAGCGGATGGGCCCCAGCCTCGCCATTGCGGTACCTATCTTTGTCATCGGGCTGATGACCAATATCACCTTTGCGATGTTGATGGTCTTCTTCCGCGCCACCTATCTTGACCTCTCGGGCGTGGTGTTGACGGTGGTGCTGATGTCAATCTCCGGCCTCTTCTACATCATTGGCGGGCAGTTTGTGGTGGGCAAGCTGATGCACCTGGTTCCCATCTCCGGCTATGAGGGGGGGCTGGGGGCCTTCCGCTTCGTGATCCTTCCAGTGGTCATCGGGGTGATCTCCGGAATCGGCTCCGGAACCCGCTGGTATCGCACCATCTTCCTTGAGGAGATGGGGAAGGATTATGTCCGTACCGCCCGTGCCAAGGGGCTCTCCGAGAGTCGGGTACTGTTCCACCATGTGTTGAGGAATGCGATGATCCCGATCCTCACCGGTGCGGTGGTGGTGCTGCCGCTGCTCTTTATGGGGAGCCTGATTACCGAATCCTTTTTCGGAATACCCGGCCTGGGCAGTTACACCATTGAGGCGATCAACGCCCAGGACTTTGCCATTGTCCGGGCCATGGTCTTCCTCGGTGCGGTGCTCTATATCATCGGTCTGCTGCTGACGGATCTCTCCTATACCGTTGTAGATCCGAGGGTTCGGCTCTCATGAGGAAACAGCTATCTCGCGCAAAGAGGCCAAGGTGCAAAGTTAACAACTCTATTGCGCTCTCCTTTGCGCCTTGGCCTCTTTGCGCGAGGTTAAGAGAGGAGTGGCACAATGCTTGATGCACTGTATGCATCTGTCGGAGCCAAGCCGCTGCTGCTCTGGACCGATCTGCTGATCTGGTTGCTGGTGGCGGTGATTCTCTTTGGGGTCTCCTATACCCGTCGTCGTCCCCATCTGCTGGAGCCGTGGTACCGGGTGGCCCGAAGCCGGCTGGCGATGGGTTCCCTGGTGGTACTACTGGTCTATGTGGTGATTGGTCTGCTCGACTCCATCCACTACCGGCCGGCGCTGGAACAGAGCGAGCCGGGGGAGGAGGTCCACTATGCGGTGGAGGCGCGTACCGTGCTCGACTGGATGGTGGGCGGGCTGCGTCGTGACAGTGAGAAGAGCTACTCTGCACCGCTGGCAACCGAGCTCTATGTGCGCGAGATGGTGGAGAGCCCATCGGGTGAGATCCGGCGTGACTTTCCGCGCCTCCGGTTTGGTGGTGCCCATCTCGATGATCCGGGGCAGCGCGGGGCAGATCTGGCGGAGAACACCCTGCAGGGGGTGGGGAAGGGGGTTCTGCTCTGGCTCACGATTGCACTGCTGTTGATGCTCTGGGTCGGCAGGCGAAGGGGAGAGGGCTCCCGGCTGCGCTGGGCCGGTGCGGTGGTCCAGGGGCGGACCCCAACCCCGTGGAGAACCATTCTGTTGGTCACTTTTATTACCTCCATGTTGGTGATGGTGGCGATCCAGATTGGGGTCAAATACCATATTCTGGGTACCGACAAGGTGGGTCAGGATGTCTTCTATCAGGCGGTCAAGAGTATCCGTACCGGTCTGGTGATAGGGACCCTGACCACCCTGATCATGCTCCCCTTCGCCATTCTGCTCGGGATCATGGCCGGATTCTTCCGTGGCTGGATCGATGATCTGATCCAGTACACCTACACCACCCTCAACTCCATCCCCGGGGTGCTGCTGATTGCGGCGGCCATCCTGATGATTCAGGTCTATATCGACAGCAATGCGGCACTGTTTGAGACCACCGAGGAGCGGGCCGATCTGCGGCTGCTCTTTCTCTGTATCATTCTCGGGGTCACCAGCTGGACCGGTCTCTGCCGGCTGTTGCGTGGCGAGACCCTGAAGCTGCGGGAGATGGACTACATCACCGCGGCCCACGCCTTCGGGGTGCGGAATCTGCGCATCATCACCCGCCACATCCTCCCCAATGTGCTCCATGTGGTGCTGATCTCCGTGGTGCTCGACTTCAGCGGGCTGGTGCTGGCCGAGGCAGTCCTCTCCTATGTAGGGGTCGGGGTGGACCCCACCATGCACAGCTGGGGCAACATGATCAACGGTGCACGTCTGGAGATGGCACGCGAGCCGGTGGTCTGGTGGACCCTGCTGGCCTCCTTCCTCTTCATGTTTACCCTGGTGCTGGCGGCCAACCTCTTCTCCGATGTGGTGCGTGAGGCCTTCGATCCACGGATGCAGCGAGGCAGAAAATGAGTTTCGCCCCACTGCTCAAGGTTTCCAATCTCCAGACCTGGTTCTCCACCCGTCAGGGGGTGGTGCGCGCGGTGGACGAGATCTCACTGGAGATCCGCAAGGGGGAGACCTTTGCGCTGCTGGGGGAGTCGGGCTGCGGAAAGTCCATCACCGCACTCTCGATCATGCAGCTGCTCCCGGAGGTGGCCCTTGAGCGGGTGAGTGGCGAGGTGGCGCTGGAGGGGGAGAGCCTGCTGGATCTCCCGGAGCGAGAGATGCGCCAGATTCGTGGTGGACGGGTTGCGATGATCTTCCAGGAGCCGATGACCTCGCTCAACCCGGTACTGACGGTTGGTGATCAGGTGGGAGAGGTGTTGCGGAACCATGCCGGGAGCGGTGCCAGGGCACAGCGCCAGCGTGTCATCGAGCTGCTGGAGGATGTAGGGCTTCCCGATTCCGGGCAGCGGATTGATCACTATCCGCACCAGCTCTCGGGTGGGATGAAGCAGCGGGTGATGATTGCCATCGCCCTGGCCGGAGAGCCGGATCTGCTGATCGCCGATGAACCAACCACGGCACTGGATGTCACCATTCAGGCCCAGATTCTCGACCTGCTGCGGCGCCTGCAGCAGGAGCGGGGGATGGCGATCCTGCTGATCACCCACGATCTGGGGGTGGTGGCGGAGATGGCCGATCGGGTTGCGGTGATGTATGCCGGCCAGCTGATCGAGCAGGCACCACGGGAACCCTTCTTTGCCAACCCCGCGCACCCCTATACCCGGCGTCTGTTTGACGCCCTGCCGGATGCCGGAAAGCGGCACAGGCCGCTCTCGGTGCTGCACGGCACCGTCCCCCCATTGACCGAGCAATTCCAGGGTTGCACCTTTCGCAACCGCTGTGACCATGGCTGGGCGATCTGTGGGGAGTCTGCACCTCAATGGTCCTCACTGGGCCAGGGACAGGGGGTGCGCTGCCACCTCTTTGGTGGTGGTGAGGGGGGTGCCACCCTTGCGCAGCCAACAGCTGAATCACCCTCTCCCGTTGAACAACCGGTTGAACCGGTCGGGGAGGGGAGAGGGGGTTCCCTGTTGAACGTGGAGGGGCTCAAGGTCCACTTCCCGGTCAGGAAGGGGTTCTTTCACCGTACCGTGGGGGCGGTGCGGGCTGTGGATGGGGTCGATCTTGCAGTCAATCGCGGTCAGACCGTGGCACTGGTTGGGGAGTCCGGCTGTGGCAAGACCACGGTGGGCAAGTCGATCCTGCGTCTACTGGAGCCGACGGCGGGCTCCATCTCCCTGGACGGAACCGATCTTGACTCCCTGCGGGGGAGGGCGCTGAGATCGTTCCGCTCCAACTTTCAGATGATCTTCCAGGATCCCTACGCCTCAATGAATCCGCGGATGATGGTTTCCGATATCATCGGTGAGGGGATGGATGCCCTGCTGGAGGGGCAATACAGCGGCGTGGAACGGGAGCGGCAGATCGGCTCACTGCTGGAGCAGGTAGGGCTCACTGCCGAGATGGCGCGCCGCTATCCACATGAGTTCTCTGGGGGGCAGCGTCAGCGCATCGCCATTGCCCGTGCACTGGCGGTCAACCCGAAACTGATCATCTGCGATGAACCGACCAGTGCGCTCGATGTGTCGGTGCAGGCGCAGATCCTCAACCTGTTGCGCGAGCTGCAGAAGCAACAGGAGCTCTCCTATCTCTTCATCACCCACAACCTCTCTGTGGTCTCCTGGTTTGCCCAGGAGGTTGCGGTGATGTATCTCGGCAGGATTGTCGAGTATGGTACGGTTGATGAGGTGATGACCACACCACGCCACCCCTACACTCAGGCCCTGCTCTCGGCAGTGCCCACGGTGGATCGGGAGAGTCGGCGTGAGGTGATTCGTCTGCAGGGGGATCAGGGGTCACCGATCCACCCTCCATCGGGGTGCCCCTTCCATCCGCGCTGTCCACAGGCGATGGAGCGGTGTAGTCATGAGATTCCTGAATCCCGGAACCTCAGCAGGTCACACCGTGTTGTTTGCCTGTTGGAGAGTGGCCAATAGGCCGATTATTGTTTACTCAACAAGAGAGCCGGCAATGCCCCCCTTCATCTTCAGCATCCCCTGGAACATCATCGGGAACTCCTCAACCACGGAGTGTTGAACACTCTCTCGTGCCAGCAGGGTATCGCGCCAGCTGCAGACCCTGGACAGGCCGCTACAGGTGGTGACTCCGGCCTTCTGCTCCAGGAGGTCGAGGCGCATGAAGAGCGGGGCAAATGCGGCATCCACCAGTGAGAACTGTTCACCATTGAAGAAGGGAGTGCTCTCCAGAACCGCCTCGAGCTTTGTCAGCCGCCCCCGCATGGTGTCGACCGCCTCATCAAATAACTCTTGTTCCGTGGTGGTGTTGATTGTATAGAGCACCTCAAGACAGGAGGAGCAGTACTCAATCCATCCACGATTCCTTGCACGCTGCAGCGGATCCTGCGGGTGGAGGCTCCCCTCGGTGGTCTCGTCAATAAACTCGCTGATCACGGCGGACTCAAAAAGCACCTCGCCATCAACCCGCAGCAGGGGAACCTTTCCAAGTGGCGAGATATCCAGGAACCACTGTGGTGGATCCGATAGGTCGATATAGGTGATCCTGTAGGGGACCTCCTTCTCCTTGAGTGCGATCACCGCACGCTGAACATAGGGACAGAGCTTGAAACTGACGAGTTCGAGATTCATATTTGGTATCCTCTCCTTTTACTAATGGTTCTTCCGGAATTGTAAATGAGTTGCTCGCGGTTGTCTGTCCTCCTCTGCCTTGCTGCCACCCTGTTGATGGGGAGTGGCTGTGTCACCAACCCTGAGCGCTACAAGAAGATCCACTCCGATGCCGGCAGTTACGACGTCCGCATGCTGGCAAAATCGGACCTCAGCCGTGCCGCCGAGCTGGGGCAGCGTGAGGTGTTGAGGTCACTGCGGATGATGATGGCAGAGCTCTACGCCGCCAATCCGCAGCAGCTGGAGCGGGCCCAATACCCATCCATAGAGGCCAATGTGAAGCGGGTTTTCGGCCAACGGATTCGCTGGAACTTCCCGGAGTTTGGGCGCGCACGGGGCAACAACCTGCTCCATCTCGCCTTTGATGAGAGCTACCAGGGGGATCGGGTGCTGCTCTTTACCGCAGCACTGGTCTCAATGACCATGCGCTCCTATAACGGCACCACTGAGCTCTATATGCTCGATCAGCTCGACCCGCAGAAGATCTACAATACCGCCCGAAATTTCGAGACCGCATTGAGGATGGTTGAGCAGGCAGGGGTGGAGGGAAGGAGACCCCTGCTGCTGCAGAACGGCCAGCAGGTCAGTAACCAGATCAGCCGGGCGGCCGCAAACCAGGACCTGATTGCGATCCTGATTGCTGACCAGACCAACCGTCAGCTGACGGGGGTGGTACACTCCCTTGCCAGCATGGTGCTGCTGCCGATATAACTGTTATGGGGGGGGTCAGGTCTTTCATTTTACATTGGTGGGCCACCTTGCCACCAATGCAAAATGAAAGACCTGACCCCCATTATTGCTTGATTAAAGGGGTAAAAGAGGGTACAATTAAAGCATTTACTGAAACGGTTGATTAATCCAACCCTGGTTTGAGTCTGAATTATGAAATACATGGTAAAAATCGTTGTGGCTGCAACAGCAATGGCGCTCTCAAGCGGTGCCTCGGCCTTCTGGAACCCGAAAGATTGGGATATGCAGGATGGCTGGAGTGACTGGGGAGACCGTTCTGACCACCCCATGGCCCCCTTTGGCTGGGGTAGTAATGATAAGCGTGGCCCGTTTGGTGGGGAGCACGGCTGGGGTGCCGTCGATTCGATGATGGACAGCATGGGGATGGGAGATGCAATGAGCGACCTCAATACCGATGTGGAGTGGGATCTCAATCTCGACACCAAGCTCAAGGGCGAGGCTCATGGCGAGGGCAGGGGAAGCGGAGAGAAGAAGTACAAGGGACGTGGCCGCAGTCGTGGAGAGAACCGCTACTACGGGGATAACTACTATGCTCCACAATACTATGGAGCTCCACCGGCCCCTTATGGTTATGGTCCGGCTCCCTACCCCTATGGACCTGCCCCTATGGGGATGGGTGGTGGACAGCCGCCATTTGCACCGGCCATGCCGCCAATGATGGCACCGCCTCCCTACTGGAGATAACCGCGCCATACCTGATAGGCCCCTCTCTCGAGGGGTTTATTGTTTCTGTGAGGGCTTGCTCTCAGCTCCGACCCACTGGTTGATCTTCTCAACGAGATCACTCATGGAGAATGGCTTGTAGAGCAGGTCATCAATCCCCGCCTCATGGCAGCGCCTGCCATCGGACTGGATCTCTGCGGTCAGTGCAACAATGGGGGTTTCGATTCCGCCCCCCCGGATACGGCGGGCTGCCTCCACCCCATCCATCAGTGGCATGTTCAGATCCATCAGGATCAGATCGTAGGGGGTGTTGCGCCCGACGACCCGGTTGAGGGCAACCTCCCCATTCTCTGCATTCTCCACCTCGCAGCCAATGTGTTCCAGCAGTTTCTGGGCCACAATCCGGTTGGTCTCATTGTCCTCAACCAGCAGTACAGCGCAGGGGAGCAGTGCTGGATCCAGGGCAGTTCTTGCGGACCGACTCTCCTCCGGCCCCTGCGGTGGGGTGGCGATCTCCAGATCGAGCCTGAAGCTGAAGCGGCTTCCCTCTCCCGGAGTACTGGAGAGCACGATGGTGCTGCCCATCTTCTGAACCAGCTGCTGGGAGATGGTCAGCCCCAGTCCAGTCCCACCGTGGTGACGGGTCGTCTCAGCGCTGGCCTGGGTGAACTGCTCAAAGATATGGTGTTGCGCCTCATCGCTGATGCCGATTCCGCTATCCTCGACAGTGAACTCAATGAGGGCCTGCCCCTGACTGCTCTCAACCAGTGTAGTGTGTAGAGTCACTCCACCATGGGAGGTAAACTTGATTCCGTTGCCGGTCAGATTGAGCAGAATCTGCTGCAGGCGGGTCGGGTCTCCCTTCACCCACTGTGGCAGTTGGGGGTCATTGGCCAGTGTGAGTCTGACCCCCTTGTTGTGAGCCAGTGGGGAGATCAGGTCGTCAATCTCCTGCAGAACCCGGAAGAGGTCAAATGGGGTTGATTCAAGGTTGATCTTTCCCGCCTCAATCTTGGAGAGGTCGAGAATCCCGTTGATGATGGTCAACAGCCTTGTCCCCGAGCTCTGCATGGTATTGAGGTGATCCTGCTGTTCCCGGTTGAGCGGGGTCAGCCGCAGCAACTCCAGCACCCCCATGATGCCATTCATCGGGGTTCGAATCTCATGGCTCATTCTCGCCATGAACTCCTCCTTGTTGAGGGTTGCCTCCACCGTCCTCCTCAACTGAATAAGGTAGAGGAGGATGAGCCCGCTGATGATGACAAGTATCACGGATACAATGGTGGCCTCGGTGCGATAGTGGGTGAGCAGATGGGGCAGGGTGATTGCGATCGGGGGGGTGTAGAGAAACTCATCCAGTAACCGCTCCTGTTCAGCGGGGTCCCGGTACCGCTGATTCACCATCCCCTGATCCAGATAGGTCAACAGCGACCTCTGCCACCGTTTGCGACTCATATGGCCGATATCGATCAGAATGGGAGAGACCCTTTTGATAATCTCGGTCGCCTCAAACTGGAGTGCATCAAAACTTTTTTCCAGCCCTCCCTGTTCTTTTCCGTTGTAGTGCTCAACAATGGTCTGGATCAGCTCTGTGGGGTGGGTGGATGCATACTCCCATCCCATCATGGTCGCCTCGGCAAAGCGCTGTACCTCCTCTGGGCGCTCCTGGATCTTCTGTTCGGTTGTGATCAGAATGTCACCATAAAAGTCCACTCCGCTGTCCCGGGGGTCAAAGATGCGTGGCTCAAACCCCATCTCTCTGAGGCGGAAGGGCTCGTTGGTGGTGTAGATGCTGATGGCATCCGCCTTGCCTGAGATGAGATCCTCAAGCTTGTGGCTGTGGTCCATGCGCAGAATCTGGTTTGGCTTAATACCATGTTCCTGCAGCATCGCAAACAGTTCCGAGGCGTTGGGGTTGGGGGGCATCATGATTCGCTTGTGTCGCAGATCCGCGGGTTGCTGGATTGCGGAGTCGGCACGTACCATCAGGGCGTAGGGGGAGTACTGAAGGATGGACTTGAGGGCGACAATGGGCTGCCCGGCGGCCTTCTTCAGCATGGTGCCCGCGTAGCCCACCGCATAGTCGGCATTTCCACTGGTCAGCTCATCGGCGGCAACTGTCGTGAAGGTGGCGGGGATGATCGTTACATCCAGCCCCGCATCACGGTAGTAGCCCTGCTCCAGCGCCGCATAGAAGCCGGCAAACTCAAACTGGTGGAACCAGTTCAGCTGCAGCCTGACCGGAACCAGCTCCTCCTCGGCATGGGTGGCCCCGGCTCCAAAGGCGAGCAGTAACAGGGTGGCAACTCGGAACAACCACGCTCTGGTCAGCTCGATCATGGCGCAGCAACCATACTCTCCGCCCCCTGAATGGCAATCACAACCGCCCCATCACGCTCTACCAGCCGCTGCTGAAAGCCGAGCGCCTTCAGGACGGCGCCTCCGCCATCCACTGCCAGTTGATGCAGGGCATCGCTAAACAGAAGCTCACCATCACTGCCACGCTGTAGTGGCGGGGTGAGCTGGAGTTCAAGGCTCCATGGGGTGGGGGTTGCGGTGATGGCTGTCCCCCTGGGGAGCAGGGTCAGGATGTCGCGCAGGGTCTGGGTGAGCAGGGCAAGATCGATCGACCGATGAGTCTCCTCAGCAGAGAGATCCACTGCCGGGAGGGGGTGGGAGAGCCACTCCTGCTTCTCGAGATGTTGAGACCATGTTGATGGCGTTACCCACTCTGGCTGGATCCTGAGTCCCCCTTCATCAGCACGCGCCCAGTTGCTGAGCAGGTTGAGCATTGACTGTAGTGATTTCAGGGAGCCATTTGCGATCTGGGTCAATTCGTCCCCCTTTGGGAGGCCGGCCTGCTCCTGCAGGATCCCCAGATACATCTGTAGCACATTGAGCGGCTGCTTGATGTCGTGAATTGCTGTGGAGAGAAACTGCCCCAGTGCGTGGTGCGGGTGGGTGCTACTCATACTCACGAAGGATGCGCGCCGCCTCGGAACGGTTTTTTACCTTCAGTGCGCTGAGCAGGGCGTGAACATGCTGCCCCACGGTCCCTTCGGTAATCCCCAGCCGCTTGCCAATCTCACGATTCCCCATCCCGTCATTGATCAGGTGCAGGATCTCCAGCTGCCGATTGGTCAGATTCTCCAGTGGGCCAGAGAGTGGCTGACTGAGGTCGGGGAAGAACGGGTTGCCGGCAACCACCTCATTGAGCGCATCGGTCATCGCCTTGTGATCCAGTGACTTGAGGATATACCCCTGAACCCCGGCATTGATTGCAGCCTGGACATCGGTGCGGCTCTCTGAGCTGGTAATGATCACAATCGGCAGCTCAGGGTAGCGCTCACGGATCTGGTAGACCCCGTCAAACCCCTCCATGTCGGGCATCCGCAGATCGAGCAGCAGCAGCTCAATGGGGTGGTGGCCCAGCTGATCCAGCACAGAGGCGAGATCCCTGGCCTCATGGTAGCGCAGCTTCTTGTGCTGCCCATTGAGTAGCAGGCGCAGCCCCTGCAGATAGAGGTAGTGATCGTCAGCGATTAGTATGTTCATTGTTGTTCCCCCCTCCCAATGGGGTGCCGTGCTGTATCTTGTTGTTAACCGTAGCATCTAACCACTGCCTTCTCAACAAGAGTGTTTGTCCTCGAATAGTGATCTTCCTGCCGGTTTGCATAAATGTATTTGACATAAATCATCCGGATGCACCGTCAATGCGGGCCCACCGGAACACCTGATCTGAACAAAAAAAAGAGCCCTCAGTTGAGGGCTCTTCTCTATGGGCAGGTCGAGAGCGGCTACTCTGTCTCGTAGCTGCGCTTTTTGGGGCCACCGGGGCGGTTCTTCTGCTCCTTGCTGAAGCGGAAGCGGCCGGCCAGAACGCACCCCTTCATCCCCGGATCGCAGCGGGTCTTCGGTACCTTCAGGCAGATGCCGTTGGCATCATGCGGGCAGCCCCAGCCTCCCATCGGTAGCGTTGTTACTGCTCGTTCTGGAAGTACTTCCGGTAGCGCTTGGGACGATTGCGGTCACGCATCTTGAAGTTTTCCGGCAGCAGCCAGCTCTGGTCTCCAACCTGCTCTCCGATCTCGAAGGGGCTTGGCATGGAGATGTTGGGCAGCTCCCAGCCACCAGGCATTCTTGGGGCGTCGGCGAGGAAATCCTCCGCCTCGTGGAAGGCCTCATCGGGTGGATCGGAGAACTTGTCGGAATCACCCCAGGGGGCACCGGGCTCCCATGGCTTGTAGTGCCAGGGGTTTCCTGTTCCGGGAACCGGCCAGAATTTCATCGGGCTCATGTCAAAGTTCTTGTCATTCCCCCAGGGTGGCTCCATGGTGGGTGGGTTGAATGAGGGGTTGAAACCGGGGGCATTGTAGCCGCCAGGCCCGTAGCCGGGGGGCGCATAGCCCATTGGTGGGCCGTAGGGGCTCATGCCGGGAGGGCCATAGGGGCCAAAACCCTGTGGAGGTGCCATCCCGTAGGGGCCAGGGCCATAGGGAGCCATGCCCGGAGGCATCATGCCATAAGGGGGTGTCATCCCAGGGCCATAGGGCATGGGGGGGCGGCTCTGTGGACGGCGCTTGCGTGGCTCAGCCTGCTGTGTGGCAGCCGCTGCCTGTTGTTCAGCAACCTGCCCAGTGGCAGCCTCTTCTGCAGCGACCGGCATCGCCATGCTGCTGGCTATCAGGGCGCCAGCAGCTGTACGCATTACAAGATTCAGTTTTTTCATGAAAACCTCTTGGGTTTGGAGTTTAAATATGGTGCATCAATTTCTGCTATATTAACATGAAATTGGCTGAAATACAATTCAATTGAGCGCTTGAATAGTGTCTTGTCGGCTGTTTGGGGCGAGAGGAGATCGGGTGGAGAATGGGACAATCGAGACAGTTTGAGGAGCACCACTTTGAGGTGGCTCCATCCACAATCAGTGGGTGTGGAGAGGGGCTCTTTTCGCTTGTGACGCTCCAGAGAGGGGATACCATCGGCCCCTATCTGGGGAAGATCATCACCGATGCCCAGTCGGAACGCAGCCCCTATATTGATTCACACTATCTGCTCTGGGTCTGTCGGGACTGTCTGATTGTGGGGGAGAATTACACCCGCTATGTAAACCATTCGGCAAAACCCAATGCACAGTTTGTGGTCTCAACACGTTGGAAAAAGGCACGGATCGAGGCACTGAAGAGGATCCGTCCCGGAGAGGAGATCTTTATCGATTATGGGCCAGATTTCTGGGAGGTGTCCGGGATTAAGTGTCTTGGGGCAGATCAGGGGTGATGGCGCAGGGAGAGCCGAGTCGTCCACGAATCGTTGTGGTATCGGTTACCCGTTTAATTGCCAGCATAAAGGCGGCAGTACGATAGGAGAGCTCCCTTTTGGAGTGGGCGAGTGCGGCAACCTCACAGAAGGCGCTGGTCAGTTTCTTCTCCATCTTGCTGTTGACCTCTTCCTCCTCCCAGTAGTGGCGCTGCAGGTTCTGGACCCATTCGTAGTAGGAGGCGATCACACCACCCGCATTGGTCAGGATGTCGGGAACCACAGGAATGTTCTTGCTCCATAAAATCGTGTCAGCGGTTGGGGTGGTGGGGCCGTTGGCTGCCTCGATCACGATCTTGCAGCGCAGATTATTGGCGTTCTTTTTGTGGATCACGCCACCCAGTGCCGCCGGGACCAGAAAGTCGCAGGGTGTATAGAGAAGTGTTTCGGCATCGATGGAGTGACTGTTTCCAAAACCCTGGATGGTCCCATGTGTCTGCTTGTATTCAATCAGTGCCGTAATATCGAGCCCACTGTTATCGATAATGGCCCCCTTGCTGTCACTGACTGCAATGATCTTGCAGCCAAATTCATCAAGGTATTTGGCAGCCCAGCTCCCCACATTGCCAAATCCCTGGATTACAACTGTTGCACCCTTCAGCTCCATGTTGCGGTACTCGGCAACCTCACGCAGCACGATGGAGACTCCATATCCGGTAGCGGCATTTCTTCCCTTCGAGCCTCCGAGATTGAGCGGCTTTCCGGTGACAATTCCGGGGCTGTAGCCGTGAAGCTGACTGTATTCATCCATGAACCAGGCCATGATCTGGGCATTGGTGTTTACATCGGGTGCCGGGATGTCGGTATGGACCCCGATCACCGGACTGATGGCGCGGACAAAGGTTCGAGTCAGCTGCTCCAGTTCATGTGAGGAGAGCTTCTTGGGGTCCACCTGGATCCCCCCCTTGCCACCACCATAGGGGATATCGACCAGGGCGGTCTTGAAGGTCATCAGTGCTGAGAGGGCACGCACCTCGTCCAGATCGACACACTCATGAAAACGCAGCCCCCCCTTGAAGGGGCCACGGGCATTGTTGTGTTGAACCCGATAGCCGTGGAGGACCATCAGGGAGCCATCATCCCGAACCAGCGGGAGTTCCACGAGGAGTTCACGGTCAGGGTGTTTCAGCAGTTCGGCCAGATTCTCTTCGATCCCCAGCTCGTTGACAGCGCGATCAAACTGATCACAATAGGCTTCAAAGTTGTTAATATCCAATGGGTTCTCTCTACTGTGGTGGCTGGATCAGTCGGTGGTAATCATACCGTAAAGTAACTCGATTTCCTCTCTCCAGAGTTCACTGTTGATGGTCTCCAGCACCATCGGGATCTGGTCAATCCTTTTGTCATTCATCACCATGCGGAACCCCTCGAGCCCGATGGTCCCCTCGCCAATGCTGTGGTGACGATCGACCCGGCTCTCGAACTCCGATTTGCAGTCGTTGATGTGCATTCCACGCAGGTAGTCGAATCCGACGATCTCCCCGAAGGCATCCATCGTCTGGTTGTAGGCATCTGCGGTGCGCAGGTCGTAACCGGCCGCAAAGGCGTGACAGGTGTCGATGCAGACCCCGACTCGGGATTTGTCCTCTACCCGGTCAATGATATGGGCGAGATGTTCAAGGCGGTATCCCAGGTTGGAGCCCTGTCCAGCGGTATTCTCAATCACCGCAGTAACCCCGGTGGTCTTCTCCAGTGCCTGATTGATGGAGTCCGCGATCAGGTCGAGACAGCTCTCCTCGCTGATCTTTCGCAGGTGACTGCCAGGGTGGAAGTTGAGCAGGGTGAGCCCCAGCTGGTGGCAGCGCTCCAGCTCATCGATGAAGGCGTTTAGTGACTTCTCCCGCGCCTCCCTCTCGGGGTGGCCAAGGTTGATCAGGTAGCTGTCGTGGGGGAGCACCTGCTCCGGCGTGTAGCCATACTGCTCCATTGCGGCCTGAAAGCCATCGATCTGCTCGCTGGTGAGAGGCTTTGCGCTCCACTGGCGCTGGTTCTTGGTGAAGAGGGCGAAGGCCCTGGCGCCGATCCTGTAGGCGTTCTCTGGTGCATTTTGCACCCCTCCGGCAGTACTGACGTGTGCCCCAATCCATTTCATGGCATCTGTTCTTGTTATTGTCTGAAAGGGGCCATTTTGCCATGGAATTGATAAGGAATGTTATCCTAGCGCGCCATGCGCAAAAGTGACTTTCGGTTTGATCTTCCAGCTGAGCTGATCGCCCAGTCTCCACCCGAGGAGAGGGGGCAGAGCCGGCTTCTGGTTCTGGCTCCAGATGGTTCCTTATATGGCCGTGAATTCAGTGAGATACTGGGTCTTGTTAAACCAAATGATCTGCTTGTGTTTAACGATACCAGGGTGATCCCGGCCCGTCTCTTCGGGCGCAAGGAGAGTGGTGGCAAGGTGGAGCTACTGGTGGAGCGGGTGCTCGGCCAGCACCACGTTCTGGCACATCTGCGCTCCAGCAAGTCTCCAAAGTCAGGGGCTCTACTGATCCTGGAGGGGGAGCTGGAGGTGAGGGTTGTGGGGCGCAGGGGTGCACTGTTTGAGGTTGAGTTTCTCGACCCGAGGCCGGCTGTTGAGCTGCTGGAGTCACTGGGGCGAATTCCGCTCCCCCCCTATATCGAGCGCGAGGCCGATGCGGAGGATCGGGAGCGTTACCAGACCGTCTATGCGCGCCACCAGGGGGCGGTGGCTGCACCCACGGCCGGGCTCCACTTTACCGACAAGATCCTCCAGCAGATCAGGGAGATGGGTGTGCAGACGGGATTTGTCACACTCCATGTGGGGGCGGGAACCTTTCAGCCGGTTCGCACCGAGCGGATTGAGGACCATGTGATGCACAGTGAGTGGTTTGAGGTGACTGCCGCGCTTTGTGATCAGATACGAGCCACAAAGGGCGCAGGGGGGCGGGTGATTGCGGTGGGTACCACCGCAGTACGCAGCCTGGAGAGTGCCTCCAGGGGTGGGGAGATCGCCCCCTTTTCCGGGGAGACAGACATCTTCATCACCCCGGGGTACCATTTCAATACCGTGGATGCACTGCTGACCAACTTTCACCTCTCCGAGTCGACCCTGATGATGCTGGTCACCGCCTTTGGAGGGTACCAGGCCGTAATGGATGCCTATCGGCATGCGATCAGGGAGCGCTACCGCTTCTTCAGCTATGGGGATGCGATGTTGATCAACGGACGTGGTGGGGCGGATGATCTGCCGGAGTAGAGCAATCATGAGTCATCTGACAAGTATCCCCATGTTTATTTCAGGGGCGTTGTTAGCCGGGGATGGCTATCGTCGAGCGAACAGGGATGTTGTATAGCGTACCCTGACAATGAATAGAGGGATGCTTGTGGAAACCATCATATGAAATTTACCAAAACCCATCAGGAGGGGCTGGCACGCAGGGGGCAGCTCAGCTTTGAACGCGGCACCATTGAGACCCCTGCATTCATGCCGGTCGGTACCTACGGGACGGTCAAGGCGATGACCCCGGAGGAGCTGGAGGAGATGGGGGCCGAGATCATTCTCGGCAACACCTTCCATCTGATGCTACGCCCGGGGACCGAGGTGATTGCCGCCCATGGGGATCTGCACGACTTCATGCACTGGGAGCGCCCGATACTGACCGACTCCGGTGGCTTCCAGGTCTTCAGCCTCGGGGAGATGCGCAAGATCACGGAGCAGGGGGTCCATTTCCAGTCTCCGGTGAACGGGAGCAAGGTCTTTCTGGGGCCGGAGGAGGCGATTGCGGTTCAGCATGCACTCGGCTCCGATATCGTGATGGTCTTTGATGAGTGTACCCCCTATCCTGCAGATGAGCAGACTGCGCGGGAATCGATGGAGCTCTCGATGCGCTGGTCAATCCGCTGCAAGGAGGCACACGGAGATTCGCCCAGTGCACTGTTCGGGATTGTGCAGGGGGGGATGTACCCGGAGCTGCGCTCCGAATCCCTCGCCCATCTGCAGCAGACCGGTTTTGACGGGTATGCGATTGGCGGGCTCTCGGTTGGGGAACCCAAGGAGGAGATGATCCGAATCCTTGACCATCTCTCCACCGAGATGCCACAGGACCACCCACGCTACCTGATGGGGGTGGGCAAACCGGAGGACATTGTTGAGGCCGTTCTGCGTGGGGTGGACATGTTTGACTGCGTAATGCCGACACGCAATGCCCGCAACGGTCACCTCTTTACCCGCAATGGGGATGTTCGTATCCGCAATGCGGTCCACAAGATGGAGACCAGCCCACTCGATTCAGCCTGTGGCTGCACCACCTGCCAGCACTACAGTCGTGCCTATCTGCACCATCTGCAGCGGACCAACGAGATTCTGGGGGCACGCCTCAACACCATCCACAACCTCTACTACTATCAGGAGCTGATGCGTGGTCTGCGCGGGGCGATCGAGAGCGGAACCCTCGATGATTTTGTGCGAGATTTTTATGCAGGCCGCTCGAAAGAGGGGAGGGAGTGAGGTACTATCTGCTGCTGTTTGAACAAAGGAGTGTGTAATGAGTTTTTTCGTTTCTGACGCAATGGCACAGAGTGCCGCTGCGGGCGCTGAGCAGGCACCTGCATGGGCTGGGCTGCTTCCGATGGTTATTCTTTTTGTGATCTTCTATTTCCTGCTGATCAGGCCGCAACAGAAGAAGGCCAAGGAGCATCGCAAGATGGTGGAGGAGCTCTCCAAGGGGGATGAGGCGGTCACCACCGGTGGAATTCTTGGAAAGATCCGCAAGGTTGGAGAGAACTTTGTCGATATTGAGGTGGCTGATGGCGTGACACTGACCGTTCAGAAGGGTCAGATTGCACAGCTGATGCCGAAGGGAACCCTGAAGTCCAACTAACTGGTCTGCAAATACGATGATTAATCAATACCCGCTCTGGAAGCATCTGCTGATCGCAGTGGTTGTTCTGGTGGCTGCAATTTATGCGCTTCCGAATCTCTATGGTGAGGATCCCGCGGTGCAGATCTCTCTGGCAGAGCGTGGAGAGCTGACTCCGGCCACCCGTTCACGGGTGGAGAACCTGTTGCAGCAGAAGGGGATCCCCTTCAAGTCCGTGGGAGAGGAGGGGGGGATGCTGCTGGCCCGCTTCAACAACACCGAGGATCAGCTGCTGGGCCTCGACTGGATCCGTCAGGAGCTGGGTGATCAATACATTACCGCCCTCAACCTCGCGCAGACCACGCCAGGGTGGCTCCGCGCCATGGGTGGGGAGCCGATGTATCTGGGGCTGGACCTGCGTGGAGGGGTCCACTTCCTGATGGAGGTGGATATGGATGAGGCGATCACCAAGGCAGAGCAGCGTTATGTAAGTGATCTGCGTGTGATCCTGCGCAAGGAGAAGATTCGCTACAAGAGCATTGGTCGTGGCGCCGGGGGCGGTCTCCTTCTTGGCTTCAGCGATGAGGTGGGTCGGGATCTGGCACGTGCACGCATCGTGCAGGAGTATCCACGTCTCTTGAGTGAGGAGCGGGAGAGTGGCGGGGTCTCACAACTGATACTGAATATCGGGGAGCAGGAGATTGAGGAGACTCGCAAGTTTGCATTGCAGCAGAATATCACCACACTGAGAAACCGTGTCAACGAGCTGGGTGTGGCGGAGCCGGTGATTCAGCAGCAGGGCAAGAACCGAATTGTGGTCCAGCTGCCCGGTGTTCAGGATACGGCACGCGCGAAGGAGATCCTGGGTGCCACCGCAACACTGGAGTTTCGTCTGGTTGCCGAAGGGCATGACCCCTATGAGGCGGCCAGTCAGGGACGCGTGCCGGCTGGAGCGCTGCTCTACAAGGAGCGTAGCGGAGAGCCGGTACTGCTGAAGCGGCGGGTTCTGCTGACCGGTGACTCGGTGATCGATGCTGCATCCGGAATCGAGCAGCAGTCCGGCAGCCCTGCGGTATTCATTACCCTGGATGGAAAGGGTGCTCGCAGGATGTCCAACGGTACACGGGACAATATTGGCAAGCGCATGGCGGTTGTCTTTATCGAGACCAAGATGGAGACCCGGATCGAGAACGGGGAGCGGATCAAGGTCCGCAAGAAGAAGCAGGAGGTGATCAATGTTGCGGTGATCCGCGATCAGCTCGGCAAGCGTTTTCAGGTGACCGGCCTTGACAGCACCGAAGAGGCACGTGATCTTGCGCTGCTGCTCAGAGCGGGTGCGTTGGCAGTACCGATGGAGATTGTCGAGGAGCGCACAGTGGGGCCCAGCCTGGGACAGGACAACATTGACAAGGGGTTCCTCTCCGTCATGATCGGCTTTGTCCTGGTGCTCTTTTTCATGGCCATCTACTACCGGCTGTTTGGTCTGGTTGCCAATATGGCGCTGACACTCAACCTGGTGTTGATCGTTGCGGTGCTCTCGCTGATTCAGGCGACACTGACCCTGCCTGGCATTGCCGGCATTGTTTTGACGGTCGGTATGGCGGTGGATGCCAATGTATTGATCTTTGAGCGTATCCGTGAGGAGCTGCGCAATGGCAACTCGCCACAGGCCAGTATCCATGCCGGATATGACAAGGCCTTCTCCACCATTACCGATGCAAATGTAACCACGCTGATTGCTGCGATTGTGCTGTTTGCGTTTGGCACCGGCCCCATCAAGGGATTTGCGGTAACCCTCTCGATCGGTATTGTCACCTCGATGTTTACCGCAATCATGGGAACGCGCTCTGTGGTTAACCTGATCTACGGCGGTCGCAAGGTCAAGGAACTGTCGATTTAGGTTTAGGAGAGAACAATGCAGATATTGAAAGAGGGACTTGGACTGGATTTCATGGGAAAGCGCAGGATTGCTGCGCTCTTCTCCACCGCACTGATTCTGGTATCACTGGCCTCACTCTTTACCCTGAAGCTCAATCCGGGGATTGATTTTACCGGCGGAACCCTGATCGAGGTGGGTTATTCGGAGCCGGCGGAGCTGGATCGGATAAGAGGCGCGCTGGACGGTGCCGGTTTCGGTGAGGCGGTGGTGCAGCACTTTGGAACCGCACAGGATGTGCTGATTCGGCTGGCTCCGCGCGAGGGGGTGAAGGCGGCTGATCTCAGCAGCCAGGTGCTGGCTGTGCTGAAATCAACCGAGGAACGAGGTCGTGCAACCGAGGAACGAGGTCGTGCAACCGGTGACGTGAAGATGCGTCGTGTCGAGTTTGTAGGCCCCCAGGTTGGTGACGAGTTGACGGAGGATGGTGGGCTTGCGGTACTCTTCTCGCTGTTTGCGATTCTGATCTACGTGGCGCTCCGTTTTGAGTACCGCTTCTCGGTCGGGGCGGTTGCCGCGCTGATCCATGATGTGATTCTGACCCTTGGGGTCTTCTCTCTGCTGCAGATTGAGTTTGACCTCCCGGTACTGGCCGCCATCCTTGCGGTGATCGGCTATTCGCTCAACGACACCATTGTTGTATTTGACCGTATTCGCGAGAACTTCAGGAAGATGCGCAAGGGGACACCCATAGAGGTAATCAATGGATCCCTGAACCAGACCCTCTCCCGTACCTTGATGACATCGATCACAACCCTGATCGTACTGCTTGCACTCTTCTTCCTGGGAGGGGAGATCATCCACGGCTTTGCGCTGGCGCTGATTGTGGGTGTGGTGGTTGGAACCTACTCCTCGATCTACGTGGCCAGCAACACGATTCTGGCACTGGGGGTCAGCAAGGAGGATCTGATGCCTCCGAAGAAGGAGGGGGCGGAGCAGCCGGACTCCGTTGTTTAGCCGCTAGCCTCGTCCATATCTCAATAGTTCTGACCAGAGAGGTATTTGCAAATACCTCCAGAAACAGTATCAGGCTATCGAGAGGCTACCGGTTACCTGCGTCCCAGCCTGATTACACACTGTAGATAGGCCTGCTCATCCGGCCCCTTGCCGTCTCGCTGTCCACGCCAGAGGGTCTCGCCGAGGCACTCCATCATCCGGTGCTCGGTCTCATGGCCATCCCCAATCTGCTTGAGCAGCGTTCTGGTCGCATCACGTATTCCTGGTGGGCGATCGGTGGAGAGCTGTTCACGGATCGCCAGATGCATCCCCATGTGGAGAAAGGGGTTGCTCTCGCCCATCTCCGGCGTCCACTCGCGGTCGATTCCATCCTCTCCCTGCGCCAGTAGCGGGTGGTATTCGGGGTGTGCCTGGATGATGTCCACAATCTGCGCCTCCAGTGGCTCCAGGGGAAACCCCTGCTGCTGCTTCTCCCATGCCTGCAGGTAGAAGCGGCGGATCTCTTCACGGTTCTGGGTAAAAATCATGATGTTGTGTCGATCATCACTGTGTGAGAGAGGCAGATTCAGCCATGGCCATCTCTGGGCCACCATGCTGACTTTCTGGTACGTTACAGTTCATGCTGTTTTTTCTCTGTATTCACAGAGATCAAGGATACAGCATGTCGCACATTTCGGGTTGCGTGCAGTGCAGGTGTAGCGACCATGGAGGATCAGCAGGTGGTGGGCATCCTGTCGATATGGTTTGGGAACATGCCTCAGCAGTCTCTTCTCCACCTCAAGAACACTCTTTCCCGGGGCTATCCGGGTGCGGTTGGAGACCCGGAAGATATGGGTGTCCACTGCAATGGTGGGCTGACCAAAGGCGGTATTGAGGATTACATTGGCGGTCTTGCGCCCCACCCCGGGGAGGGACTCAAGATCACTGCGCTGATCCGGAACCTGATCACCATACTGCTGATGAAGAATGGTCGCGGTCTGGATCAGATGTCTTGCCTTGCTGTTGTAGAGGCCGATGGTCTTGATATAGTCTCTTAGTCGCTTCTCACCGAGTTCAAGCAGCGCCCGTGGGGTGTTGGCGACGGCAAACAGCTTTTCTGTCGCCTTGTTGACGCTGACATCGGTGGCCTGTGCCGAGAGGACAACGGAGACCAGAAGCTCAAATGGAGAGCGATAGTTGAGTTCTGTGGTTGGGTCGGGGATGGCCTCGGCAAGGCGCCTGAAGATCTCTTCCCGAATGGTCCTGTTCACGGTGATTCAGGGGTCAGGCGGTCTGTGTCACGGCATCCGGGCTCTGGCTGGACTCCACTCTGGCCATTTCCATCCGCTGATCAATCCGGTTCTTTGCCGCGATGATCAGTCCAAGCCCGATAAATGCGCCTGGGGGGAGGATGGCAAGCAGGAAGCCGCGATAATCCTCAACCAGGGTCATGGTCATCCAGCCTGCACCCTCTCCAAACATCAAGTCAGACTGTGCAAGCAGGGTTCCAAAACCGAATATCTCGCGCATCCCACCCAGCAGCATCAGAATCAGGGTAAAACCAATGCCCATACTGATGGCATCAGCCAGCGAGGGGAGCAGCGAGTTGCGGCTGGCAAAGGCCTCTGCACGGCCGATAATGGCACAGTTGGTGACGATCAGGGGGATGAAGATACCGAGCACCAGGAAGAGTTCGTGGAACCAGGCATTCATCGCCAGCTCAATGCCGGTTACGGTGCAGGCGATGATCAGGACAAAGACCGGGATACGGATCTCCTTGGTGACGATATTGCGGATTGAGGAGACCATCAGGTTGGAGATGATCAGGGTCAGCGTGGTTGCAAGCCCCAGCCCCAATCCGTTGATTGTGGTTGTGGTTACCGCCAGCAGTGGACAGAGCCCCAGCAGCTGGACCAGACCTGCATTATTGGTCCAGAGGCCATCATTGATGATTTTTCTGTAGTCAACAACAGCGGGTGCCGCCTGGGAAGTCTCTTCACTCATTGTGGTTCCCTCTATCCTCTATCTGTACATAGTTGGTTGCTGATGGTTATCGCTGTTTCGCCACTTTTTCGAATGGTGCTCCTGGGCATGGAGGCGCACAACAACAGTTGTTCGCGGTGCTCTGCAAAATAGCGCAGGCTCTTGTGAACGGCCTTCACAATTGCACGTGGGGTGATGGTTGCCCCGGTAAACTGGTCAAAGATTCCACCATCCTTTTTCACACCCCACTGTTTCTTGGTGAGATTGTCCAGAGAGTGGCCGGCAAAGGAGTGGATCCAGTCCGACTTCTTGACATCGATCAGGTCGCCCAGCCCCGGGGTCTCCGAGTGACCGAGTACACGGACACCAGCGAGGGAGCCATCGGCCCGGATGGCAACCAGCAGGTTGATGGTGCCGTTGTACCCCTCCTGGGTGGCTGGGGTGATCAGTATGGTGTGAACGGCCCCATCACGCTTGGCAAGGTAGGCATTGGTCATCTCGCTGGTCCCCAGGAGATCACTGGCCGGCAGGGGGCGAGTATCCTCCAGCAGGTTGTTGTCATACTCGGATTCGGGTACCAGTTGTGTCAGTGACTTGAGCAGTGCAAGTCGCTTGTTCTCGGCAATCTGCTCCCGGGTCAGGTCATGGGTGACGGCAACCAGTGCGGTTCCGAAGAGGGCAAAGAGCGCGAGCATCCCGGCACTGCGCAGGGCGATACGCACCCACTCGGGGATCACCCCATTGTTCTCCTGCTCGCTCACTCCCGGTGCTCCTCCGACTGCTGTGCCCCATAGACGGCAGGCTGTGTAAAGTGGTCAATCAGCGGGGCAAACATGTTCATCAGCAGAACACTGAACGCGACCGCATCGGGATAACCGCCCCAGGTCCGTATGATATAGACCAGAACCCCAATGCCTGCACCAAACCAGATTCTCCCCATCGGTGTGGTGCTGGCGGTGACCGGGTCGGTTGCGATAAAGAAGGCACCGAGCATGATGCCACCGCTGAGCAGGTGATAGAGCGGGGTGGTGAAGTTTGCGGGATCGATGGTGTTGAAGAGGAAGGCGGTCAGATGCAGGGCAACCAGCATGCTGAGCGGTATCTGCCAGGAGATGGTCCGTGTTGCCAGCAGGATCAGCCCTCCAGCGAGGAATGCCAGGTTGATCCACTCCCATCCCGCCCCAGCCATCATCCCCAGCGGAACCCTCTCCCAGCTCTCACGAATGGTGAACCCCTGGTCCAGAGAGGTCTTCATCGCATCCAGTGGGGTTGCCCCGGTCAGGGTGTCGAGCGGTGGAAAATCACCAACACCAAGGATGACCTGTAGTGTCTGTATGACCCCGATGGTCGATCCATCCAGTCCGGAGGGGGGGAGCCAGCTGGTCATCTCCAGTGGAAAGGAGATCAGCAGAATGACATAGCCGACCATGGCGGGGTTAAACGGATTCTGTCCCAGCCCCCCGTAGAGCTGTTTGGCCAGAATGATCGCAAACAGGGTGCCCAGAACGGCCATCCACCAGGGGAGGAGAGGGGGCAGTGCTGCAGCCAGCAGCAGTGCGGTGAGCACTGCACTGAGATCACTGATGCCGCTCATCGGTGAGCGCCCACGGAGGGCCAGAATCAGTGACTCTGCTGCAACGGCGGTAGTGACAGTGATCGCGGCATGGATCAGCATTCCGGCGCCAAAAATCCATGTCAGTGCCAGCAGTCCGGGGATCAGGGCAAGGATAACCATCCCCATCTCGCGTGCTGTTGTACTGGGGTTATGCGGAACCATTGCTCACTCCATTGCTGTTTTTATCTGAATCATGCTCTTTTTCGGCCTGCTGCTCTTCTGCCGGGTCCGCCTCCGGGCTGCCCTTCATGGCAGAGCGCTTTGCCTTTGCCCGCTCAATGGCCGCACGGATCGCCTCTTTCTTCCCACTGTCATCCTGGCCTCCGCTCTTCTCCCTGGCCTTGAGAGCGGCCCGCTTCTTCGCCAGTTTTCTTGCCTTCTCCTCCTTCTCCCGAAGCAGGCGAGCGTCCCGGAACTCATGGCGATTACGGGCACGATCCGCCTTCTTCTGCTCATGCTGCTGGCTGCGCAGCACCCCCTTTGCATGGCGATAGTACTCCACCAGCGGGATATGGCTCGGGCAGACATGGTTGCAGCAGCCACACTCAATGCAGTCAAAGAGGTGCAGTGCCTCAGTACGCTCAAAGTCTCTTGACTGGGCTGCCCAGTAGAGCTGCTGGGGGAGCAGCAGTGCAGGGCAGGCATCACTGCAGGCGGCACAGCGGATGCAGTTGCGTCGTGTTGGTGCAGCTGGAAGCGAGCTGCTCTTCTCCACGATCAGGCAGTTGACCGTTTTTGTGATCGGGCTGCGCCGGTTCAGCAGCGGGAATCCCATCATCGGGCCGCCAACGGTGATTCGGGCACTCTCTCTGGTAACAGCGCACTGCTGCAGCAACTCCTCAATCGGCATGCCGATCGGAACCCGGTAGTTTCCCGGCCTCTCCACACCGTCTCCGGTAACGGTGACCAGGCGCTCTGTCAGTGGTTCTCCGATCAGGGTGTGGTAGATGGAGCTGGCTGTTGCCACATTCTGGCAGAGGATAGAGAGGTCATGGGGGAGGCCGCCACTGGGTACCTCCTGACCGGTCAGGATCTTGATCAGCTGTCTCTCTCCACCGGAGGGGTAGATGGTGGGTGTGGTAATAATCTCGATCTGCGAGGCGGAGCGGTCCGCAGCCTTTTTCATCGCCTGAATGGCCTCGGGCTTGTTATCCTCAACTCCCACCAGGATCTCCTCCGGTCTCAGCAGATGATCCAGGATCTCGATCCCGTGGATGATCTCTGTCGCCTGCTCCCGCATCAGTGCATCGTCACAGGTGATGTAGGGCTCGCACTCCATGCCATTGATGATCAGGGTTCTGATCGGGAGCTGGGTCCCTGTACGGACCTTGACGGAGGTTGGAAAGCCGGCACCACCAAGACCAATCACCCCGCCCATCCGGATACGTGTCACAATCTCCTCCGGGGAGAGCTCCTGCAGCAGGGGTTGCAGCTCTGGCTTCTCGCTAGAGGGTACGGGGGTACTCTGATTATCTACGCAGCGGATTACAATGGCCTGATCCTCCATCCCGGAGGGGTGGGGGAAGGGGCGTTTCTCAATGGCGGTAACGGTTCCTGTGCAGGGGGAGTGGATCGGTACACTGGTGGGGTTGAAGCACTCGCTCAACCGCTGTCCCTTCTTGACCGGGTCACCGACAGAGACAATGGGGCGGTTGACGCTTCCGACCCCCTGGTGGAGGGTAACTACCACCTCGTCGGGCACTGGAACGGCCTCAATAGCGCGATCCCGTGTCAGCTTCTTGTGTTGCTGCGGGTGGATGCCGCCATGGAATCGGTGCAGGGGGCGCATCATCTGTTACGCGGCCTCCCTTGTGGTCATCAGAGACGCCTCGTCACTCTGGGCCCCGTGGCCCGAGATGGGGGGTGGTTCCGGATAGATCCAGTCACCAAGCTCGAACGGGATGGGCTCCATGGTGATGCAGTCCACCGGGCAGGGGGGGAGGCAGAGCTCGCAGCCAGTACACTCATCGGCAATGACCGTGTGCATCTGTTTGGCTGCCCCCAGAATGGCATCCACCGGACAGGCCTGAATGCAGAGCGTGCACCCAATGCAGACCTGCTCATCAATCAGTGCAATCCCGGGAATCCTCTGCTCCTGCTCCAGTGCAACCGGTTCACGGTCGAGCAGACTGGCGAGCGAAACCATGACAGCCTCTCCTCCGGGAGGGCAGAGATTGATCTCGGCCTCCCCGCTGGCAATGGCCTCCGCATAGGGGCGACAGCCCGGGTATCCGCACTGTCCGCACTGGGTCTGGGGAAGCAGCTCATCGATGTTGTCGACAATCGGATCCCCCTCAACCCTGTAGCGGATCGATGCAAAGCCCAGTAGTGCCCCGAACAGTGAGGCGAGGAGGGCAATTGCAAGAACCGCATTTAGCATCTGGAGTCCCTCCTATCCATGTACCAGACCGGTAAACCCCATAAATGCGATGGAGAGAAGTCCGGCAGTGATCATTGCAATGGATGCGCCACGGAAGGGTTCAGGGACATCGGCCGCACGTACACGTTCACGGATGGCAGCAAAGGCAACCAGGACCAGCGAGAAGCCGACTGCTGCACCAAAACCGAAGGCCGCTGACTCGATAAAGCTGTGCTGCTCACGGGTATTGAGCAGGGCAACGCCCAGAACCGCACAGTTTGTGGTGATCAGTGGCAGGAAGATCCCCAGCACCTGATAGAGCATGGGGCTGGTCTTGTGGACAAACATCTCGGTGAAGTTGACGATTGCCGCAATCACCAGAATGAATGCGATGGTACGGAGGTACCCCAGGCCGAGCGGTATCAAGAGGTACTCGTTGACCAGATAGCTGAGTGAGGCGGAGAGGGTCAGAACAAAGGTGGTCGCAAGCCCCATGCCGATGGCAGTCTCCAGCTTTCTGGAGACCCCCATAAAGGGGCAGAGGCCAAGGAATTTGACCAGAACGAAATTGTTGACCAGGATGGTGCTAACCAGAATTAGCGCAATCTCGCTCAACTTACTTGATCCTCATTCCCGGCTTCGCACCATCGTCCGGATGGAGAATGAATAGATCATCCCCACCAGGTCCGGCAGCCAGGACCATCCCCTCGGAGAGTCCAAAGCGCATCTTTCTGGGAGCAAGGTTGGCCACCATCACGGTCAGTTTTCCCTCCAGATCTTCTGGCCTGTAGGCAGACTTGATCCCGGCAAATACATTTCTCTTCTCTCCACCCAGGTCAAGGGTAAGCTGCAGCAGTCGATCCGCACCCTCCACCGGCTCGGCCTTTTCGATGCGGGCAACACGCAGGTCAATCTTTGCAAAGTCATCAAAGCTGATCTCCTCGGCAATGGGGTCGATGGCGCTGTCGCCGCTGGCATCGACTGTAGCAGCAGAAGATTTCTGTTTTGTTTCAGCCTCCTGGCTCTGCAGGGACTCCATTGAATCCTGAACCATCGCCTCGGTATCCTTCTCCTCAACACGTCGCATCAGGGGCTTGAAGGGGTTGATGGTGCTTCCCTCAAGCGGGTGCTGCAGCGCATCCCAGTCCAGTGTGCCGGCATTGAGGAACTTCTCCACCTCTTCTGCCATCTGTGGGAGAACGGGCTTGAGATAGGTCATCAGGGCACGGAACAGATTGAGCCCAACACTGCACGCCTCCTGGACCTCCTGCTCTCGCCCCTCCACCTTGGCCAGCACCCAGGGTTTCTTCTCGTCAATATAGCGGTTGGCGCTGTCTGCCAGTGCCATGATCTCGCGCACTGCACGACCAAAGTCACGATCCTCATAGTGCTGGGCAATCGAGTCGCCTGCAGTGACAAAACCCTGGTAGAGCTCCATCTCACTGCAGTGGTCGGAGAGTCGTCCATCAAACCGTTTGGTGATGAATCCGGCGCAGCGGCTGGCGATATTGACCACCTTGCCCACCAGATCCGAATTGACACGGGCACGGAAGTCATCAAGGTTGAGATCCAGATCCTCGATTCCGTGCCCCAGTTTTGCGGCAAAGTAGTAGCGCAGTGCCTCCGGATTGAGGTGTTCCAGCCAGGTACGTGCCTTGATAAAGGTCCCTCTGGATTTGGACATCTTCTGCCCATTGACGGTCAGGAAGCCGTGGGCATTGATCGCGGTCGGGGTGCGGAAACCGGCCCCATCCAGCATCGCGGGCCAGAAGAGGGCGTGGAAGTAGATGATGTCCTTGCCGATAAAGTGGTAGAGCTCCGCCTCGCTCTCACTTGACCAGAAGGTATCAAAATCTACCCCATTTTTTGTGCAGAAATTCCTGAAGCTGGCCATGTAACCGATCGGGGCATCGAGCCAGACATAGAAGTATTTGTCGTCGGTATCGGGGATCTTGAAGCCGAAGTAGGGGGCATCCCTGGAGATATCCCACTCCTGGAGTCCGGCCTCAAACCACTCATTGAGTTTCTTGGCGACCTCCTCCTGGAGGTGGCCTCCATGGGTCCACCCCTTCAGCATCTCCTCAAACTCGGAGAGTCGGAAGAAGTAGTGCTCGGACTCACGGTTGACCGGTCTGGCGCCAGAGACGGCGGAGACCGCATCCTTCAGTTCGGCAGTGGAGTAGGTGGCCCCGCACGCCTCACAGTTGTCCCCATACTGATCCTCCGCTCCACACTTGGGGCAGCTCCCCTTGATGAAGCGATCGGGCAGAAACATCTCGCGTTCCGGATCATAGGCCTGCTCGATCGTGCGTGTCGTGATATACCCCTTCTCTCGCAGGCGTCTGTAGATCTCGCTGGAGAGCTCACGATTCTCATCGGAGTGGGTGGAGTGGTAGTTGTCAAAGTCGATCAGGAACTCTGCAAAGTCTGCCTGGTGTTCCGCCGCCATGTCACCAATCAGCTGTTCCGGGGTGATTCCCTCATTCTGGGCGCGCAGCATGATAGGGGTGCCATGCGCATCATCGGCACAGACGTAGTAGCACTCATTGCCCTGCATCTTCTGGAAACGTGCCCAGATATCGGTCTGAATGTACTCGACCAGATGGCCAATATGGATGCTTCCATTTGCATAGGGGAGAGCACTGGTAACCAGGATCTTGCGGGGCGCGGAGTCTGCCATGAGAGGTCTGTTGTTATTTTGTTACAGGTAATCCTGCAATTTTAACGAATTAGCCGACAAACTACACACTGTTTTATCCCTCTTCAGCGGGGTGAATGGAGGAAAATTGATCCTGGCACAATAACCTACAAAATTCATCAACTATTGGTTCTCTTCAGCGGTGTGAATATGCTAGCATTAGTGAATTCTGTTAATCGAAAATGAATTTGGAGTTTTATCATGTCAGAAGTGACTCGCGAGACGATTGAGTCTGCAATCGCGGCCTATGTCGACCCCTATCTGGAGAGTGATCTGGTCTCTGCAAAGACGATCAAGGATGTGAGGATCGATGGTGGAGCGGTAACGGTAGAGATTGAGCTGGGCTTTCCTGCAAAGGGTTATGCGGAGGAGTTGAGCGAGAAGATCAGTGAGATTATCAACGCTGTTGATGGTGTTAGCGCCTCAACAGTGGAGGTGAGCTGGAATATCGTCGCTCATGCCGTGCAGAAGGGGGTGCAGTCCGTCAATGGTGTGAAGAACATTATTGCAGTCGCCTCTGGCAAGGGGGGGGTCGGAAAGTCGACCACCGCGGTCAACCTGGCGCTTGCGCTCTCTGCAGAGGGGGCGAATGTGGGGATGCTCGATGCCGATATTTATGGCCCCAGTCAGCCACGGATGCTGGGCGCTCACGGTGCAAAACCGGAGTCACCGGATGGCAAGAGCCTGAAGCCGGTCAGCTCCTACCAGATTCAATCCATGTCCATTGGGTATCTGGTGGAGGAGGATACCCCGATGATCTGGCGTGGCCCGATGGTTACCCAGGCACTGGAGCAGCTGTTGAAGGATACCCAGTGGGACAATCTGGACTATCTGGTTATTGATCTGCCACCGGGTACCGGTGACACTCAGTTGACACTGGCCCAGAAAATTCCGGTCAGCGGGGCGGTCATCGTGACCACACCGCAGGATATTGCGCTGCTGGATGCGGTCAAGGGGCTGAAGATGTTTGAGAAGGTGGAGGTCCCTGTGCTCGGCGTGGTCGAGAACATGAGCATCCATATCTGCTCAAATTGTGGCCATGAGGAGCATATCTTTGCCGAGGGCGGTGGTCAGCGCATGGCAGAGGAGTCTCATGTCGATTTCCTCGGCGGACTCCCGCTGGACAAGACCATCCGCAGTGACACCGATGGCGGCAAGCCGACCGTGGTTGCGGATCCCGAGGGTCAGATCGCAAGGCTCTACCGCGAGATTGCACGCCGTGCATCGGCAAAGCTTGCGCAGCAGAAGAAGGATTTCACCACCAAGTTCCCCAATATCGTGATTCAGTAGTCTCTATTGAACTCATTGGCAAATGACCGTCATGTGCCTTTTCGGCCATGGCGGTTTTTTGATACTTTTCCCTTCAGAGGAGAGGGCATCCCGTTTCTGGAGACGCCGTAACTACATCCCCGCAGGCCTGACCTCTGCGCGTCCATGCCACAGACACTTCTGCAACAGAGTGTCCTGCACTGCCTCAGAGCCACAATGTGTTGAGGGTCTATGGTTTTTTCTCTTCCCAGGAACCGATATACTCAGCAGCCGATTGAAGAGAGGGATCAGGAGAGTGGTGAATGGAACATGAGTTGAGCAAGTGGGATCGGCGTTTTCTGGGGCTCGCCTCCCATGTGGCGGAGTGGTCAAAGGACCCCAGTACCCAGGTGGGTGCGGTGGTTGCCAAGGGCAACAAGGTGGTCTCGCTCGGTTTTAACGGTTTCCCTCAGGGGCTGTCGGATGACAAGCGGTTGCATGATCGAGAGACCAAGTATTCGCTGGTGCTCCATGCGGAGGAGAATGCGCTGCTCTTCTCCAGGTCGGATCTTTCCGGCAACACCATCTATGTCTATCCGCTGCCCCCCTGTTCCCGCTGTGCGGCAAAGATCATTCAGACCGGGATCAGTCGCGTAGTGACCACCATCCCGGATGAGATGTCCCGCTGGGAGGAGAGTGTTGCCCTGACGCGCCTCATCTTCGAGGAGGCAGGGATCGAGATGGTGGAGGTTCCGCTCTCGCTGCTTCAGGAGGATGGCTGAATCGAGCTCTTTTTCAGCTGGAGGCGAAACAGTGTTCCATCCTTCTCCCGGTACTCGACCTGTACTGGAAGATAGCCCAGGGCAGGGGCGCTCCAGAGCTCGAAGGTTCTCTTTCCCTCCTTCTGCCGGCTGATGTGGATTGTCGAAAACTCTCCTGCCGGAACCGTGACTGTTTTGCGCTCCCCGATGGTGAATCGGTAGTCAGACCATCCGCCGCGCCTGGCAACGCGGTAGCTGATACTCTCTCTGCCCTGTTCCAGATCATGCATCAGTGCAATCAGAAAGAGGGCCTCATCCACGGTATTGGGCTGTAGCTGGTCGAGTGCTCCAGGCTCACTGTTGTCCATAAGGGTGACGACGCCTCTCTCCCAGTCGAACTGTCGAGCGCGCTCCTTTTCCCGTTTTCCGCTCTGTCGGTAGTGGTACTGCAGTGGGCGGATGAGACCACTATTCCACTCCCAGATTGACTCCTCGTCGATGACTTTCTTGACAAGAAGTCTGGCCAGCCCTGTTGGTTCGGTATGGATGGTGAAGCGCTCCCTCTTCTTCTCGGGAATCGGGCTGAGGTTGTAGGTGGTCTCTCCCAGCGTCATCCCCTTGCCGCTAAGGCTGTATTGGGCATGGAAGGATTCGGGAAGCGCCTCTGCCACTCCCGAGAGGAGCGTGGTGGCAAGCAGCAGGGCCCTGGAAGGCTGTCCGAGAATAGAGAACCTACTGCAAATCCCAGATAGACCATAATCTGAGCTTATTGAACTCGTTAAATATAGCCCAATATTCGCCTCATTCATTAAGCTCACCTTATGGCCTCTCTGTAATTTTCGCTACGGTTTCTATTCTCGGACAGCCTCCCAGTTGGGGCTGTCCAGTTGAAGTGGCTCATTGAGTGGAGTTTGGTCGAAGAGCAGGGTGTCGTCAACCAGTCTGATCCGTCCATCGGCAATCAGCTGCACAGCCTCCGGGTAGAGGCGGTGCTCCTGCTGGAGCACACGGTCCGCCAGGCTCTCTGCACTATCGCTCTCCAGAACAGGGACCCGGATCTGAATAAAGACCGGTCCGCCATCCAGCTCCTCGGTCACAAAGTGGACACTGGCCCCGTGCTCATCATCACCTGCATCCAGTGCCTGCTGATGGGTATGGAGTCCTCTGTGGAGGGGCAGCAGGGAGGGGTGGATGTTGATCAGTCGGCCATGGTAGTGGTGTACGAATGGAATGGTAAGGATGCGCATGAACCCAGCCAGTACCACCAGATCCGGCTGGTACTGGTCGACTGCCTCAATCAGTGCCTGGTCATAGGCCTCGCGCCCCTCAAAGCGGGTGTGGTCGACTACCTTGGTGGTGATGCCGCTCTTCTCGGCAAACCGGAGTCCCAGAGCGTCCGGGCGGTTGCTGATCACGGCCCCAAACCGGACATTGAGCTGTTGCTTCTGTTGTGCGTGGATCAGGGCCTGCAGGTTGCTGCCCCGCCCGGAGATCAGTACTACGATGGTGATGGGTTGTGGAGATGGGGCTGCAGTGGTCACAGCTGGATCAGGGGGATGGCTGGATGCGATTAATGGAAGGAGACGGAGGGCGTCTCATCCCCAGAGGCGGTAATGGTGCCAAGCACCCAGGCCTCTTCGCCTGCTCCATCCAGTATCTCAATCGTACGCTCTGCATTCTCTGCAGAGACCACAACCACCATCCCGACACCACAGTTGAAGGTGCGGACCATCTCCGACTCCTCGACATTGCCCTGTTGCTGTAGCCAGCGGAATACGGCGGGCCACTCCCAGGAGCTGTTGTCGATTGCGGCCGTGGTGTGGTGGGGGAGTACGCGGGGCAGATTTTCGGTCAGTCCGCCGCCGGTGATGTGGGCCAGTGCGTGGACAGGGAGTTGCCTCATCAGCTCCAGCAGTGGCTTGACGTAAATTCTTGTCGGCTCCAGAAGCTGCTCGCCGAGTGGGCTGCCCTCGAGGTCACCCTGGATGTCGGCTCCAGAGACCTCAAGAATCTTGCGAATCAGGGAGTAGCCGTTGGAGTGGGGGCCGGAAGAGGCCATGCCAATGAGTACGTCACCAGCCGATACCCTGGTGCCATCGATCACCTCACTCTTCTCGACGATGCCAACACTGAAGCCGGCAAGGTCATAATCCCCCTCGCTGTACATTCCTGGCATCTCTGCCGTCTCACCACCGATCAGTGCAGCTCCTGCCTGCTCGCAGCCGGTTGCAATCCCGTCCACTACAGAGACGGCGGTCCCGTTGTCCAGCTTTCCGGTGGCGTAGTAGTCGAGAAAGAAGAGGGGCTCTGCACCCTGCACAATCAGGTCATTGACACACATCGCAACCAGGTCGATGCCGATAGTGTCATGCTTCTCCAGCTGCATCGCCAGCCGAAGCTTGGTTCCAACGCCATCCGTTCCCGATACCAGCAGCGGATTCTTGTAGCGGTCGAGGGGGATCTCGAACAGGGCACCAAATCCGCCAAGTCCGGCCATCACGCCGGGGCGTCTGGTCCGTGCCGCCAGGGGCTTGATCTGTTCAATCAGGTCGTTGCCGGCATCGATATCAACACCTGCATCACTATAGCTTAGAGATTTTTTCGAACTCATTATCAAGTTTTATCGATCTTTGTTAGACCACGGATTTGAAAGCACGTATTCTACCGGATTATGGATCGACGCGATATTCCAAATCTCATCACCATGTTGCGGATAGTGCTGGTCATCCCCATCGTCTGGCTGCTGGCCAATGGGTTCTTTCTGGAGTCGCTCTACCTTTTTGCATTTGCCGGGATGAGTGATGGGCTGGATGGATTTCTGGCCAAGCGGATGGGGTGGGAGAGCCGTCTCGGATCCATTCTCGATCCTCTCGCAGACAAGCTTCTGCTGGTCTCTACAACCGTCATGCTGGCCTGGCTGGGGCTGATTCCTGTCTGGCTGGTGTTGGTGATTGTGGTTCGGGATCTGCTGATTGTGGCGGGGGGAACCGTCTATCACTATACCGTGGGCCAATATGACATGGCTCCAAGTATTGTCAGTAAAATCAATACATTTGTTCAGATATCTTATGTATTAGGTGTGGTCATGAATCAGGCCTTCGGCTGGGTCGGTCAGGAGGTGATCACAATGTCGGCCTATGTGGTGCTGACCACAACCGTGCTGAGTGGTGCCGACTATGTCTGGACCTGGGGCTGGTGTGCCTATCGGGAGCAGCGCCATGGGTGAGCAGATTCCGCTCTCCCTCTCACTTCCGGAACGGGCCACATTCGAAAACTTCCACGGTCTCTCTGACCGTTCCCATCTGGCGGTGCTGGAAGAGATTGGCAGAGGGGTGGGCCCACACCTGCTCTATCTCTGGGGGGCGGAGGGGGCAGGAAAGAGCCACCTGCTCCATGCTGCCTGCAACGCCCTGGATCGGAGTGCGCCGGGGCAGGCGATCGTGCTCCCGCTGGCAGCCCTCAGGAGAGAGGGGGTGGAGATGTTTGAGGGGGTTGAACGCCACGCCCTGGTCGCACTGGATGACCTGAATGCAGTCGTTGGTGATGCGGCGTGGGAGGAGGCGCTGTTCCACCTCCTGAACCGCATGCGTGATATCGGTCATCGAGTAGTCATCACTGGGCAGCTTCCACTCTCCGCAATGGCCATTCAGCTGCCGGATCTCCGTTCCCGGCTGGGTGAGGGGGTTGTGGAACACCTCGCTCCACTGGAGGACCGAGAGAAGTGGCAGGTACTGAGGCAGCGGGCCGAGGAGCGGGGGATGGTGATCAGTGACGAGGTGGCCGCCTTTCTGATGAACCGTACTGCGCGTGATTTTCATGCGCTCTTTGCCCTGCTGGATAAGCTGGATCAGCAGACCCTGATTGCCCAGCGCCGGTTGACAATCCCGTTTGTAAAGGAGTTACTCTCCCTCTGACTGGCCCCCTCTCTCCCGGCCTCCGGCAGTTCGTGCATAGAAGGCGCAGCTGAAGAAGAGCGCCAGGCTCAGCACAATTTCGATCGCACCATAGATCCGCTCTGACGGGTTGGCAAAAAGATCACTAATCCCGTGGATCAGATAGAGGAGGGCGAGAAACCCGGTCCAGGCATGGGTATAGGCGCGCCCATGGAGGATGCCTCGTAGTGGAAACAGCAGTGGAACCACCATCACGACCAGTACCATTGCGGTTGGAAAGTGGCGAGAGGGGGCGAGCCAGGTGATCCAGAGCAGGAGGAAGGTTATCAGCGAGAAGTAGCTGACAAGGGCGGTTGCACGGAGGCGTTGCTGTTTTGAATTCAACATGGCAAAAACTCGAAAAATAGTAGAATATATGGAAATCTCAAATTTTGGAACGGATCTCGATGAAATCACTGGAAACACTGTTTGAAAACTTTCTCTGGAGCAGTCGTCTGGTTGTCCTGACGGCCGTGATCTCCAGCCTGCTGGCATCACTGGCCATGTTCTATATGGCAACCGTGGATGCCTTCTACATGGTTGCCCATCTTGTCGATTATGCAGATCCGGCGATGGAGGCGGCGGTGCGGACCGCGCTCCATGCAGAGACGGTGACTCACATTGTGGAGATTGTGGATGGATACCTGCTGGCCACGGTGCTGCTGATTTTTTCCCTCGGTCTCTATGAGCTCTTTATCAGCGAGATTGGTGCCGCAGAGGGGGCAGAGACCTCATCCAATATCCTCTTGATCAAGAGCCTGGATGATCTCAAGGCGCGGCTGGCCAAGGTGATTCTGATGATCCTGATCGTCAAGTTCTTCGAGCACACGGTATCCATGCACTTTGGGACACCACTGGATCTGCTCTATATGGCGGGTGGCATCGCCCTGATCGGGCTGGCCCTCTATCTCTCCCACAAGGGTGAGGGGCACTGATTCGAGAGGGTGCTGATAAGGGCTAGGAGCCTATCCAGCCTTCATCTCCTCAATTCTGATCCTCCACTGCTCCGGTCCACTCTTGTGGACGGAGTCTCCGTGGCTGTCGACCGCAACGGTCACCGGCATATCCCTCACCTCAAATTCGTAGATCGCCTCCATTCCAAGATCCTCGAAGGCGACAATGCGTGATTTGCGGACCGCCTGTGCCACCAGGTAGGCCGCTCCTCCCACAGCGATCAGATAGACCGAGCGGTGGTTCTTGATAGACTCAATGGTTGCTGCCCCCCGTTCTGCCTTGCCAATCATTCCCAGCAGTCCGGTCTTCTCCAGCATCATGTCGGTGAAGGGGTCCATGCGGGTGGAGGTTGTGGGGCCGGCGGGGCCAACCACCTCATCATCTACGGGGTCGACCGGTCCAACATAGTAGATAAAGCGGTTGGTGAAATCGACCCCTTCCGGAAGTCCCTCTCCATTCTCAAGCAGGTCGGAAATTCGCTTGTGAGCTGCATCCCGCCCGGTGAGAATCCTTCCAGAGAGGAGGAGTGTCTCTCCCGGTTTCCACTCCTGAATCTGCTCGGGGGAGATGGAGTCGAGATTGACACGGCGGGTTTCGGCGCTCGGCTCCCATTCGATATCGGGCCAATCCTCGAGAACGGGTGGCGTGAGTGTTGCTGCTCCGCTTCCATCGAGATGGAAATGGGCGTGTCGGGTGGCAACACAGTTGGGGATCAGACTGACCGGCAGTGATGCTGCATGGGTCGGGTAGTCCATGACCTTGACATCGAGTACGGTTGTCACCCCCCCAAGCCCCTGCGCACCAATCCCCAACCCATTGACTCGATCGAAGATCTCCAGACGGAGCTCCTCGGCACGACTGGAGGGGCCGCGTTCGATGAGTTGGTGGATATCAACCGGCTCCATCAAGGATTCCTTCGCCATCAGCATCGACTTCTCGGCAGTGCCGCCAATACCGATTCCAAGTATGCCGGGCGGGCACCAGCCGGCACCCATGGAGGGAATCTGTTCGACCACCCAGTCGGCGACGTTGGCCGAGGGGGAGAGGTTGGCGAACCTGGACTTGTTCTCGGAGCCTCCCCCCTTGGCCGCAAGTGCGACCTCGACCTGGTCTCCGGGGATGATCTCCATGTGCACGACGGCCGGGGTGTTGTCCCCGGTGTTGGTCCGGCTTCCGGCAGGATCTGCCAGTACCGAGGCGCGCAGCGTATTCTCGGGATCAGTGTAGGCACGGCGAACCCCCTCGTTGACCATCTCCTGCAGACTCATGGTGGCCTCCCACTGCACATCCATTCCAACCTTGATGAAGGCAACAACAATGCCGGTGTCCTGACAGATCGGTCGCTTTCCGAGGGCGGACATCCGTGAGTTCATCAGGATCTGCGCAATCGCATCCCTGGCTGCAGGGGACTGTTCACGCTCCCAGGCCTCTCCCATCGCCTGGATGAAATCGGTTGGATGGTAGTAGGAGATAAACTGCAGTGCATCAGCGATGCTGGAGATAAAATCTTCTTGTTGGATCGTCGTCATGGGCGGTATCCTACCACTGAAGAGGGGCCTCAACCATGGATGAAAGTGGCCGCTGGGGGATCATAACAAGAAGAACAGACGATCGATCAGGGGGGTGTTATGAGGTTTTTTGCAATGGCTCTGCTGGGCCTCTTCTTCTGTGTGACCATTCCGGCGCATGGAGAGATTCGTGGTCCGGATGACCACTTCTTCCACTCCACCTTTAATGATTACTCTGAAGAGCTGGAGATTGCGGCAGAGGAGGGGAAGCAGGGGATCTTTCTCTTTTTTGAGGAGGATGACTGTCCATTCTGTGCGCGCATGAAGGGGACCATTCTCAACCGCAGCGAGGTACAGGACTATTACCGTGAACACTTCAGGATTTTTCCAGTGAATGTGAAGGGGGAGATCGAGATTGTCGATTTTTCAGGCAACGAGGTAGTAGAGAAGGATTTTGCCGAGCGCAACCGGGCGCGGGCGACACCGATGATGGCCTTCTACAACCTGGATGGTGTTATGGTGGTTCGCTATACCGGTGCCGCATCCAGTGTGGAGGAGTTTCTGCTGCTGGGCAGGTATGCCGTTGAGCAGCGGTATCTGCAGAGCTCCTTCTCTCGATACAAGCGGACGAGAAGAGGAGGATGAGGTTCACTCTCCGCCGTCTCCCCCTGCTGCTGGCGCTGCTGCCGATGCCACTGCAGGCCGCAGAGCACGCTTCGATACCGGAGCCCCTGACCCTGCAGCAGGCGCTTCACTTTGCATCGCAGGATCATCCTCGGCAACAGCTCCTTCAGGGGCAGACGGAGCTGGCCCGCATCAGGCTGGGTGAGGTAGAGAGCGCGCAGGCAATGACGGTTGATCTGAAGGGGAGAATCCGCTGGAAGACGCTACAGCAGAATGTCGGAGATCGGGTTGGGGATCACCAGCTCGCACTGGTTGTGGAGAAGCCACTCTATGATTTCGGCCGCACTGCAGTTGAAGAGCAGATCGCCAGGGATGAGCTGGGGCTTCGTCAGCAGGAGCAGCTCCATTTTCTGGAGGAGAGCAAGCTGCAGATCATGGAGCGATTTTTCCAGGTGCTGCTGGCCGACCTTCAGCGAACGGTTGATGACGAGGCGATGACCATTGCCTATCTCCGCTTCAAGAAGATGGAGGACAAGGAGATCACAGGCGAATACTCCGATCTGGATCTGTTGCGTGCGGAGTCCAGATTTGAGGATGCACGTGCAAAACAGAAGCAGAGTGAACTGGAGCAACGCCTCAGTCGCATCCGTCTCGCGGAGGCGATGAACCGGCCAGGCGAGCTCCCCGGGATGCTGCTCTCTCCAACTGCAACACCTCCCCAGCTGCTTGAGGAGATTGGGCAGCTGGATCAGATCCAGCAGCAGGCCATGGAGGGAAACTGGGGCATCGGTCAGGCAGAGCAGCAGATCAGGATTGCACAAAATCGGGTGGAGCATGCGGAGATGGAGGGCATTCCCGAACTGGATGCCGCATTTGAGCTGCTGGACAACTCCAGGGTAACCAGCACACGGGACCGCTGGCGCGCCTCTCTGCTGCTGGAGGTTCCGCTTCTGGATGGGGGAACAAAGGGGCACGAGGTTGCGGCGGCCCGAGAGGAGCTGAGGCTTGCACGTATCCGTCTGGAGAGTGAACGGCGCAATGTGGGCGAGCTTGCGGCCCAGTACTATCTGGAGTTGAATGCGCTGGAGGCGCAGTGGAGGGCGGACCAGGTAGCCGAGGCCTTCAGTGATATCGAGCTGGATCGAAATCGTGCACTCTATGAGCTGGAGCGACAGTCCAATTTTGGTGATGCCCTGGTTGGGGTCTCCGCCTCACATCTACGCAGTGCCAGCAGCCGTTTTGCAGCCATGCTGACCAGGGCCAGACTGGACCAATTGATCGGAAAGGAGATTGTTATCCATGAGTAGAAGGGGATGGGCTGTTCTGGGGATGATGTTTGTTATCGCTACCGGCCAGGCGGAGGAGCCGTCAGCCACAATCGCCCTGGGGGTTCCGGTCTCCGGGGTGGTGGAGCAGGTGATGGTTCAGCCAGGGGATCGTGTGGAGTCCGGGCAGGAGCTGCTCAGGCTGGATCCGCGCCGCTACCGGATTCGACTGCGCCGTTCCGAGGCAGAGCTGCAGGAGGTGGAGGCCAATCTGCAGCAGGCGGAAGAGGAGCTGGCCGATCAGCTGGAGCTCTTTGAACGGATGGTGACATCAGAAAAGAGCCTGAGAGACGTGAGGCACCGGGTGACAACAATCCGTGCCCAGGTTGAGCGATACAGAGCAGATCGCGACGAGGCGGCCCTCGATCTGGAGCAGAGTGTGCTGAGGGCGCCGATGGCCGGGGTGATTCTGGAGCAGAGATCCAGCCCGGGTGCAGTGGTTTCCAGTCGCGACCACCCCCCTGTGCTGATCCTGATGGGGGTTGAGTAGCTGGTGGGCTGCAGGCGCTGGATTGTCTCTGGTCGGGTGCAGGGGGTCTACTACCGGGGGTCCACGCAGCAGCAGGCACGTCGGCTCGGTCTGAGTGGATCAGCCAGAAACCTGCCTGATGGAACTGTCGAGGTGATTGCCGCTGGATCAGCGCAGCAACTTGATGCGCTGGAGCTGTGGTTGTGGAGAGGGCCAGAGTGGTCAGAGGTTACAGCCGTGGCTGGTGAGGAGATTGAGCTGGATGTGGCCCCCGGTTTTTCCACCGGATAGGGGGGATAATACTCTTGCAGAATCTGCTTATAGAGTAATGGGCTCTTGTGGATATTAGTTTCAACTAATTGGTGCGCGCCCCAAAGAGGGGGCCATTGACAGAAAAACAATCAGTTAGAATCAACTTGAGCTTTATCAAAAAACCTGTTCCAGATCATCCATGAAACAGATAGATATGGAATATATTTAATCTGGATTCTTGTCAAATTTCATAACACTGTAACCTGACAAAAGGAAATCGGGTTCTCCACAGTAGCTGTGGATAAGATTGTAGATAACTCCATCCCCGACGAATTCTGTCAGTCAATCATCCCGGGTTTACGGATTGCCTAAAAAACAGGCAGCGCCGCCTGTTTACTCATAACAGGCTGTTGTAGATCGATGCATCGGTGGTGTTGAAGCAGCAGGCAACAATTCGTTCAACCCGGTTTTCCTCTTCTCTGAAAGCAGAGAGGGCAATCTCTGCGGCCTCTCTCTTCGGGTAGCCATAGATGCCGGTACTGATGGAGGGGAAGGCGATCGTCCGGATCCCGTTTGCAGTGGCCAGTTGCAGTGCGCTGCGATAGGCGCTCCTCAACAACTCGGGCTCCCCGTGGTGTCCACCATGCCAGCGTGGGCCAACCGTATGGATGACCCAGCGGGCGGGTAGCGCAAATCCCGGGGTGATCCTGGCCTCACCGGTGGGGCAGCCACCAAGTTTTGAGGTGGCCTGCAACAGCTCCGGCCCGGCAGCCCGGTGGATCGCACCATCAACCCCGCCACCACCCAGCAGGCTCTCATTGGCAGCGTTGACGATGGCATCCAGATCCAGGGTGGTGATGTCTGCGACGATGATCTCAATCATGGGTTGCTGTCAGAGCCGGACTATTCAGATCTCATCTGTCGATGATTGGTAAAAAACAGCCAGCCAGAGCGTGATCCTGTCGGGATCCGTCCATGAGACCCTGTGCCTTCTGTGGGCCGGAATGTTGACGTGCCCCCCTGGCT
>CAYFMF010000002.1:0-89628 GCA_964344135.1 uncultured Piscirickettsiaceae bacterium | reverse complement strand
CAGAAAAGAAAAGTAATCCGTAAGATATTGAGCACTTTCCTCAGGATTACTTAGATATAAAAAGGAATACGCGTGGATAGGATTCTCATTACAGGAGGTGCGGGTTTTATTGGTTCACACCTCTGTGATCGAATGGTTGAGCAGGGTCATGATGTAATCTGTGTTGACAATTTTTTTACTGGGACAAAGCAAAATGTTGCTCACCTAATTGGTAACCCAAATTTTGAGATCCTCAGGCACGATGTAACTTTTCCACTCTACGTTGAGGTTGACTATATCTTCAATCTCGCATGCCCTGCCAGCCCCATCCACTACCAACATGATCCGGTTCAAACAACAAAAACCAGTGTTCATGGAGCGATCAACATGCTTGGGCTTGCAAAAAGAACAGGCGCACGAATTCTGCAAGCTTCTACAAGTGAGGTCTACGGTGACCCGGAACTACATCCGCAACCAGAAGAGTACTGGGGGCGAGTAAACCCCGTAGGTATTAGAAGTTGTTATGATGAGGGAAAACGGTGTGCTGAAACCCTGTTTTTTGATTACTATCGACAGCATAACCTTGAAATCAAGATAATCCGTATATTCAATACCTATGGTCCCAGAATGCGGCCAGATGATGGGCGAGTTGTTAGTAATTTTATCATGCAGGCACTAAACGGTGAGGACATCACCATCTATGGAGATGGTACACAGACGCGCAGTTTTTGCTATATCGATGATATGGTTGATGGCTTTATTGATATGATGGAGAGCAATTCTGACTTCACCGGCCCTGTTAACATGGGAAATCCCTGTGAATTTTCAATGCTAGAACTGGCTGAGCAGATTCTATCCCTTACTGGAGGTCGATCTAAACTTATTCATAAACCTCTTCCATCAGATGACCCAAAGCAACGACAACCCGATATATCTCTGGCAACAAATAGTCTTGGATGGAAACCAAAAGTGGACTTAAATGACGGCCTGAAAGAGACTATTGGATATTTTAAAAATTTAACATCAGATTGATCTTATTATCACCAATGGTATACGACTGCTTTACTTTTTTTAATGAGCTTGATCTTCTTGAGCTACGCCTGCACGAACTATCCGGTGTTGTTGACTATTTTGTACTCGTTGAGGCAACCCATACACACTCTAATAAGCCAAAGCCGCTCTTTTTTGATGAAAACAAGGAGCGATTCCATGAATTTCTTCCAAAAATCATTCATATTATTGTCGATGACTTTCCAAAGGATCCAGAAAACCGATGGGTTCTGGAGAACCATCAACGGAATGCTATTATGAGCGGCTTATCCAACTGTTCACCTGATGACTCAATAATAATCTCAGATATTGATGAGATTGTCCGCGCGGAATCTGTAGAAAAATACAAGAACCATTCTGGAATAAAGTTTTTTATGATGGATTTGTACTACTACTATTTCAACTGTAAAGCTGTTGGAGTTACGTGGAAAGCAGCAAAAATGATATTTTTCAAAGACCTTATTAGCCCTCAGTGGATTCGTAGTTACCCTGTTCCAATCGGATACCCAACTCGTAATGAGAAGAAACGTAACAATCTCAAGCACCGATTAAGAAGAGCTATAGGACTAAATGCCTATATTAAAAAAGGTGGATGGCATTTCTCATACCTTGGCGGAGCAACAAAAATCATGGAAAAAATATCCTCTTTTGCACATGATGAGTATGACAACAGCACCTTCAATAATACTTCTAACATTCTGCGTGCAATTAAGAAGGGAGAAGATCTATTTGGTAGAGAAGATATGAAACTCAAGTTCGTCGAGATAGATAACTCTTACCCAAAATACCTGACATCAAACAAAGAACGGTTCTCTTCGATGATCCATGAATCGTTGTAGTTACGCTTAACATGTGACATAAGTTAAGTTTTCAAACCCTCTCCAGCAAGTCTTTAACAGAAGACCGTACATCCTCTACACTTAGATCCCGCACGAGCTTGCTCTTATTTTGCAGCAACTCATATGGAACTCCCCATGGATGCCAGCGAGTGATGCTTGAGTTCCCAAAGAGACAGACAATGGGTTTCCCCAATCCAGCCGCCAGATGCATGCCCCCCCCATCTGAGCAGATAATATAGTCACAAAGTGAGAGTCCGTTGATCAACTCTTCTAGGTTTTCTGTAGGATAGAGCGTGAGCGGAATGTCATTACAGAGTAGATTCATCCGCTCTGCATTTTTGTCATCACCTGGGTGTTGAGGGTGATCTGACGGCCCTGGAGACCAGAAGACTAGGAAACTATCCTTATACATTTTATGAAGTTGGTGCGCAAGTCTAGCAAAGTTTTCAACGGACCAGCGCTGATTCTTTTTTCTTGCCGAGATATGCAGCCCCACCAACCTCTGAACAGGCCTGACCACTTCGGGTAAATTATTGCTCAACACATTCTTGGCAAACACCTCGACCGGACCAGGCCTAGAAAAAATATCTAGCGGCTTCAGCAGTTGAAAAACAGCCTCTGTCTCATGCAACCCATCAATCAGAAATGGGTCAACTGGATCACTGATTTTTTTATCTCTTGGAGCAAATGCAATAATCCTTCTTGATTTTACCCCTCGTGCAAACTTCAGTGCTGACTTGGAATAGGCTGTAGTGGCAACAATCGCATAATCCCAATGTTTTCTACGTAAATGTGAGACCAACTTCAATGTAGACACCCATACTGCTACCTTCGACTCTCCGGACTTCCTATGTTTTGCCTTTTTATAAATAAATACCTGGTCTATATTTGGGTTACCGTCAAGGACTGGTGCATTATAGCTATTCACAAATGCTGAAATCACTGCGTCAGGGAACTTCTTACGCAGTGCTGCAAAAAGAGGAGTTGTGCAGACCAGGTCCCCGATATTATCACGCCTGATTACAAGAAATTTCATTCTCTGTCCAGCGGAAGGGTATTTCATCTCACACCTTTTTTCACCCATCGCCATGCATCTGAGATAATTTGCTCCAACGAATTGTAACGAGGCCTCCACCCTAACTCATCAATAGCTCGTTTTGGATTTGATACCAGCCGGTCAGGATCACCTGCTCTTCGTGTAGCGATTCTAGTAGGAATTTTGTTACCAGTAACTTTTTCTGCCACCTTGATGATCTCTTTCACAGAAAAACCATTTCCATTTCCAAGATTGTAGGAACTACTCTTTCCTGTTTTTATTAGCTGATATAGTGCTAGCATATGAGCTTCACAAAGATCTATGACATGTATATAGTCCCGTATACATGTACCATCTGGCGTCCTATAGTCATTGCCATAAATTTCAATAGAGGGGCGTTGCCCTAAAGCAGTCTTCAGAACAAGTGGTATAAGGTGTGTTTCAGGATTATGCCTTTCACCTAGACTCCCATCAGGTGCAGCACCAGCAGCATTGAAGTAACGCAAGCAGATACTCTTGAGACCATAGGCAATCTCATAGTCTTTTAGTACGCCCTCAACTATCCACTTGCTACGTCCATATGGATTGATTGGGCTTGTTGGGTGCAACTCATCAATTAAAAGGTTTTTCGGGTTACCAAATATAGCTGCAGTTGAAGAGAAAATCAGGTGAAAACAACCTGCCTTAACCATTACATCGAGTAGGTTTAATGTATTACACACATTGTTATGGTAGTACATGCCGGGGTCAATAACCGATTCGCCTACCTGAATAAAAGATGCAAAATGGATTACCCCATCAAATTCCTGTTCAAAAACCCTATAAATAACTTCCTTGTTTTCCAAATCTCCGAGGATAAATTCAGCTTCTGGATGAACAGCATCTCTATACCCATTAGATAAATTATCCAATACGGTAACCTGATGATCTGCCTCAATTAGAGTCTTGACCATATGGGAACCAATATATCCTGCACCACCAGTTACCAGAACTTTCACTATTATCAACCTCTGTTTGCCCATGACAATATCGGATCTAATCGACCTGCAAATGACTCTAATGAGAATCGATTGAGGTGATCTACTGCATCACATGGATCTGGTTTACTTGATAAAGAGAGCAGCTTTTGCAGCAACTTACTAAATTCCTTTCCATTATCAACACGTGGATCCTTATAGAGGAAACCTGTTACATTATCAACAATAGTCTCTGCAAAAGGTTCCGCATTGGGTGCCAATACCGGCACACCACTTGCTTGCGCCTCAATCACATTAAGACCAAGTGCCTCCTTTTCTGGTAACCCTGTCATCAGGTAGTCTAATTTTTGATAAACACCAGCAATATCTTTCTGGTGCCCCCAAAACCGGACTCTATCCTTGAACGATCTAACTGCCTGATCCAAATCTCGTATGGATGCAAATCCACCACTACCAAAGATCTCAATATTAATCTGGGGATATTTTTCAAGAACCGGGCTCAATACAGAAAAAAGTAATGGAAACTGCTTGATCGGCGTAATTCTTGAAACTACTCCTATTGTCATTTCACCCTTTCGCTCAAATTGAGGATGGCTCAAAAAAGGCTCAACCAGTGGCTCTAGCCTGCCCAGTAGGTGATCACGTACTTTTCGATAATCCCAATCATATCGGCTGGTTTTCTTGATCTCCAGGCCAAGGTCTCGTTTCTCCAGATCAGCAACACCATAAAGTGGATCACCCCAGGTCGGAAGCCCCGCATCCACTAACCCTCTTTGTACCCAGTTGGAAACTGGAAATACCATATCGTGGTTACGATATGGTTCTGGGCTACGCTCCTGTATAGGCATATGGGCAATGGCCGTACAGAGGCGCTTTCGATCAAGTAATCCCCTCGGTAATGGTCCATGTCCTAATAACCATCGATCTTGGTCTGTAAGAGACTGGCCCACTTGTGCAAGGTCAGCGATGATTAATTCGGTATTAGGAGGAAGCGAGAGCGCCTCCCAATAACTGGCTTGAGGATGAACAATCAACCTGGTTGGCTCCCCAAGCAGATCAAGTGCTCTACAGAGAAAAGCGGTATAGACCTCCCCTCCACCGAAATATGGCTGCAGATTAAGTTGGGTCAACATTTCTTGTAGGCCTTGTTGCCAGATAGTAGATAGCGCCCATCAACAGGGCAAACATCTTTAATCGGAAACCTCCGAAATGGCCATCCAGCACGGTTCTGGTAAAGAAGTTTGCAAGCATCAAGGCCAACAACACTCCATGTGGGTTTCCACGAACAAATGACATCCACCCAATCCGAAGAAGTGTAAATAGAAAAATAACCCAAAGAACTGTGGCCGGTATACCATTCGCGAGTGTGAAGTCGAGGATTCCACTATGGCTACTTACCCAGTTTTCATATCCATATTCCTCCTCAATATATTTTCCGAATGCTCCCTGCCCATACCCATATCCGAGTGGGTGCTTCTTGATTCCCTTAATAGCAACCATTCCCCATGCAATTCTGAGATAGGCAGAGCCTTCTACACTCTTTCCAGAATTGGTTGTTGGCTGGGAATATTTACCGCTATCCAGCCAATACTTGTTATTTTCAATATCTGTTGCAATCTCGACTGTTTCAAGGAAACCAGCCCACCTGCCATCTGTGCCTAATGACCCTATTGAAAGGATAGCCATAATGAGTAGCGGCACAGCAATCATTGATACAGCCTTCTTTTGTTGACCCCTTTTCCAGCGGCCAAACCAAACCATGATCACCAATAGCATCATTGCTGCCAATGCAGAAAGCACACCATTGCGTGTATTCAATACAATAATTGCAGCTAACGAAAGTATCATCAACACTGTTGAGACCCAAACAGAAATCCGCAATACCCTCTTTTTCAGCATGACACGAGTAGAAAGATCAGCAATCAGAACAACAAAAGCAAGATTGACAGGGAAAGAGATAAAATCTCTCTGCGCATATGGGCTTGATCCGTAGGGATAGTTTCCACTACCCTGCCAAACTGGAATTTGATACCAGAAGAGCCAGACAACATGACCAGCAACAGCAATGGCCATTAGAGTAAGAAGCAAGCTCCCACGATTATCCTCACTCTCATCTGAAGAGAATCTAGCCACAACCCAAGTCAACCAGGAAAAGACAATCCCTCCCAGAATCCACTCCTCAAGAAGATTATTGAAAGACTCAACACGACCTGTTCCAAAGAGTGTAATTTGAATCACAAGCCATCCTGTCAAGATCAACAAAAGAGTGACTGGAGAGAGATACGTCCAGTCAGGGCCACTCAACTTCGATTGATGTTCTGTACTGGCAAGACGCCAGATAAATGCCAATACAACAAGAACAGAGAGGAAAAGGAGATTACGAATTCCACCCGTACCTGGAACAGGGTATAGAAACAGAATCACTCCCAACAACAGCGATAAAACAACGCTCAACACAGCTACCGACCTATGCATCAACACGCTTCTGCTCCCATTCCTGTCAGCTCTGTCTGTTTATTCCAGCCTGGCAGTCTCACACCAAATTGACGAATAATTTTTTCAGTGAAGAGGAGTGAAAATTTGGGTCGCTCAGCAGGCAATGGATATTCGCTAGCGGCAATTGGGACAAGCTTGGGTAAATGGCCATTCAGGTCGCCTCCCAAATGACCCAATTGAGCCTCTTCGAGAATTTTCTCTGCAAACCCAAACCAACTCGTTTGTCCAGAAGCGCTCAAGTGATAAAGCCCCCATCGAGACTCATCATTCCCACGATTGATGAGTTGGCTCAGAATGATCGCACTAGCCTCAGCCACCATCCTGGACCAGGTTGGAGCACCTGTCTGGTCATCAACGACTTGTATCTCTTCTCTCTCCTGAAAGAGCCGCAACATCGTAGTCAGAAAATTTTTACCGCGTAATCCATAGACCCAACTGGCCCGAAGAATCAGATATTGCTCTGTATTTTCCTGAACATGCCTCTCACCCAACAGCTTGCTCTCTCCATAGACATTGAGCGGATTGGGTTCATCGTCCTCACTGTAGGGGGTTTTCTTCTCCCCATCGAAGACATAGTCTGTTGAGTAGTGGACAAGGGGTATACTGAGCTTCGACGCCTCTTCAGCCAGTACTCTCGGTGCATCAGAATTGATCTGAAATGCGATCTCATGTTCGCTCTCAGCCTGATCCACTGCAGTATAGGCAGCTGGATTAACGATCAAGTCTGGTCTCCACTCACGAACCTGCGCCCTAATCTTTTCGGGCCGGGAAAGATCCAGCAAATTCCGATCAGGTGCCAAAATGGTGCCCAGTGGAGCGAGAGTTCTACACAACTCCCATCCGACCTGCCCGGTCGTTCCCGTTAATAGAATACGTCGATTGCTTTTCATCACTCAAAATATTCCGCATCTCGGAATACAACCCCTTGAAGATCTTTCTCTGATACCGATGGTGCAGTTCCCTCCAGTTTCCAGTCAATGGCTAGATCCGGATCGGACCAATGAATACATCGTTCATGTTCCGGTGCGTAATAATCTGTTGTCTTGTAGAGAAAGTCGGCACTCTCGCTTAATACAGAAAACCCATGCGCGAGGCCAGGGGGAATCCATAGCTGCTGATTCCTGTCATCATCCAGCTCTATGGCATAGTGATTTCCAAATGTTGGCGAGGATTTTCTGAGATCAACTACTACATCCAGCACCCTGCCAGCAGCAACACGAACCAGTTTTCCCTGTGGCTGCCTGATCTGATAGTGAAGCCCCCGTACTACACCCTGGACAGAGCGGGAGTGGTTATCCTGAACAAATTCCTCATTAATTCCTGCCGCCTGGTAACTCTTGCGATTCCAGCTCTCAAAGAAAAAACCTCTGGAATCCCCATACAGATCAGGCTCAAGCAGCAATACACCATCAATCGTGGCCTTGTGAACCTGCATATCAGAAGACCTTCTGCTGCAGCAGACTCAAGAGATAACTTCCATAGCCACTCTTCTCTAACTCTGTACCCAGTTGGTAGAGCTGTTCATCATTAATCCACCCCTTGTGCCAGGAGATCTCCTCAGGGCAGGAGATTTTCAGCCCCTGACGTTTCTCCAGCGTATGGACAAACTGTGCAGCCTCAAGCAGGGACTCATGCGTCCCTGTATCCAGCCATGCTGTTCCACGCCCCATTACCTCAACCTCCAGCATCCCCTGCTGCAAATAGAACTGGTTTACGCTTGTAATCTCCAGCTCTCCCCGTGCTGATGGCTTGATTGAGCGGGCAATATCCACTACCTGATTGTCGTAGAAATAGAGCCCGGTTACAGCATATCTGGAGCGTGGACGAGCCGGCTTCTCTTCAATGGATAGTGCTTGGCCAGCAGGGTTAAACTCTACAACACCATAACGCTCTGGGTCAGAGACTGGATAGGCAAATACAGATGCCCCCTGTTGCTTCCCTGCTGCCTTGACCAAGGTTCCCGCCAGATCATGACCAAAAAACAGATTATCCCCAAGAATCAGTGCACATGGCTCATCACCAATAAAGGAGTCACCAATCAGAAAGGCCTGTGCCAGACCATCAGGGCTGGGTTGAACCGCGTAATTCAACTCGATCCCCCAACGGCCTCCATCGCCCAACAGTTGCTCAAAACGGGGGGTGTCCTGTGGTGTCGAAATAATCAGAATTTCACGTATCCCTGCCAGCATCAGGATAGAGAGCGGATAGTAGACCATTGGCTTGTCATAGACAGGGAGCAACTGCTTTGAAATGGACTGAGTGACGGGGTATAGCCTTGTGCCTGATCCGCCTGCAAGAATAATTCCCTTCATCCATTCACTCCGCACTCATTCCAAGGCGTTCACCCCGGTAACTCCCATCCTGGACATGCTGACACCACTCTCTGTTGGCAAGATACCACTCTACACTCTTTTTGATGCCGGACTCGAAGCTCTCCTCAGGCATCCACCCCAGTTCCCGCTCTATTTTTCCGGCGTCAATCGCATATCGCAGATCATGTCCTGGGCGATCTTCTACAAATTCAATCAACTCCTCATATCGGCCAATCCCAGAGGGGTGTTCTGGGGCCAGCTCGTCAAGGATGGAACAGATTGTAGTCACGACCTCCAGATTGCTCATCTCATTGTGCCCACCGATGTTATAGGTCTCTCCGATCCGCCCCTCAAGCACCACCCTGACCAATGCCCGTGCATGGTCTTCCACATAGAGCCAGTCGCGTATCTGTTGTCCATCTCCGTATATAGACAGAGGCTTCCCCTCCAACGCATTCAGGATCATGAGGGGGATCAACTTCTCTGGAAACTGATAGGGGCCATAATTGTTGGAGCAGTTGGTAATAATAACCGGTAGGCCGTAGGTTCTGTTCCATGCTCTTACCAGATGATCCGAGCTTGCCTTGGAGGCCGAATAGGGTGAGCTGGGGGCATAGGGTGTCGCCTCCAGAAACAGGTCATCTGTTCCTCCAAGATCTCCATAGACCTCATCAGTGGAGATATGATGAAACCTGAACAGCTCATGCTTGTCCGATAATGCCGTCCAGTACCTTCTGGCAACATCAAGCAGCACATAGGTTCCAACAATATTTGTCTGGATAAACTCTGCCGGCCCATCAATGGATCGGTCAACATGAGACTCAGCAGCCAGATGCATGACCTTGTCTGGCATGAACTCATTGAAAACCCTCTCCATCTCTAAAGCATCACAGATGTCTGTCTGCTCAAAACTGTAGAGGGGATTTTGCTCAATCTCCCTCAGAGACTCTGGGTTTCCCGCATAGGTCAGTTTATCCACATTCAGGACGCGATAACCCAGATCATTGACCAAATGACGGATTACCGACGAGCCGATGAATCCGGAGCCTCCTGTAACCAGAAACCTGATAGAATCTGCACCCATCAATTACCTTCCTATACTGTTAAGAATCAGGCTTGCAGTATAGACTGGAACTGCTGAACAACCAACCTGTAGTAAACCTGCCACCCACTATTTCTGCCCTATCATCCATGCTGCGACAAAAGGAGAAATTTTCTACAGCCTCCCTTTTCTTCTCTCTGATTTGGGTTGCCACCTTTACCAACCCGCATATCAACGCAGTCATTAATATCGCACTTGTTCTCTCCGTAGTTACCTATCTTCTCTCCATTAGAACTGACCAGATCAGCTCACTAAAGAGCAACTATATCGCCATACTGGTAATCATAATAGCAGTTGGACTCATGCTCTCCTCCTTGCGGGACGAGAATATACTTTCAGGGCTCAATTTTTTTAAACATGACTTTCTCAAGCCTGCTGTGATGGCGCTGATACTGGGCCACCATCTCTGCCGTGATGAGAATAATTTCAGATATCTACTCTATGCAGTTCTGTCGAATGCTGCAATGATGACTATCGTTGTCTATTGGCAATACTATCAGGACTATCTCTCCGGCATCTTCTCATGGTCCAGGAATGACTTATACCGATGGCATGGATACCATGTGATATTTAATGAATCATTCCTTGCAGCATCACTCTTTATATCCAGATCAAGGGCCATGAAAACGCTGATTATTATTCTGTTGGCAGCACAGATCCCCGTTGTGATATTGACATCTGCCCGTGCTGCCTGGGGCGCCATTTTGATCGCCTTTATTGTTACCTATATTTTGTCTGGAGGATTTAAACTGAAAAATATTGGAATATCGGTAGCACGGATCCTCTCTGTTCTTGTTCCACTTATGCTGTTCACCCCTGGCGGCAGCCTTGTGCAATCAAAAGTAGCGCAAGGCATTGAGAGCAAAGGGAGGACAGACGTTGCCTGGCCAAATACCATCAAGATGATTGAATTATCTCCAATAACTGGCCATGGCTACTACCTTAATTCATATAAAAGGTCGATAGAAAAGAATAAGAATATCCAACTGAAAGGCAATATCGAAGCACTTATGCCAGGACTAGGGAGACACAACATATTTCTCACATTTACCTTTCAGAATGGCCTGGTTGGGCTTGCCCTGCTGACTACTCTTCTCCTATCCCTGATATGGATATTGATCTCCTATATCATCAATAATCCAAGGCCAGATCCCATCAAGATTATCTCTGCAGCCAGCCTTGGGGTGATGACCTCCATCTATTTTGTCAGGGGAATGGTTGAGGACCCCGAGTGGGTCTATCTTGTCATCCCCATCGCCATGGGTATTTATCTTTCCTGGCAGAAGAGGCAGCTACCTGAACCCCCATAACCTCTTCAGTAGAAACCAATACTTGTAGTAGGATCCTGCTGCCCCCATCAGACAGTGAATAAAACCCTGATAGCCGTCCAGGAACCCCCGTCTGAAGATGTAGAATTTAATCAAGCGAAACAGTGGGCTAAACAGCAACAACAAAGGTGCAGCAACACTCCCCCTTTTATTCCCTGATCGGATATACCCATATCTCTTCTGCTTCTCCAGATAGGGTCGAAGGCCATCTTCTGACTCATGCATCAGATCCCCTTCAAGACTTCCAATCTGCTCATCCGTGATCACCTTCTCATGCACCTCATCCTCAGACCAGTGGGCATGGTTACGGTCAAACAGCCGTAGAGACCAGTCCGGGTACCCCTCTCCATGTCGCAACCAGCGCCCCATAAACCGGTTTCTACGGGGAAATTGGTAGGCGCTGTACTCCGGCTGCTCCAGTACACTCTGGATGGATTGGGAAAGCTCCGGGCTCAACCACTCATCAGCATCGAGGCAGAGCACCCACTCATTAGCTGCCTGCTCCACCGCAAACTGCTTCTGTCTTCCATAACCCAGCCAATCCTGGTGGATCACCCTTGCTCCCAGTTTCCTGGCGATCTCAACCGTCCGGTCGCTACTACCCGAGTCGACCACAAGGATCTCATCGGCGAAGGAGGCGCCCTCAATACACTTCCCGATTCTCCGCTCCTCGTTGAGTGTGATAATGGTGACAGAGAGCTGTTTTCTATCCATTTCGACCAATCTCACTCCGCAGTTTCTGCCAGACAACCTCTGGGGTAAGTACCTGATAACAGGCAGGCCTCACTGCTGAATCCCCCTGAAAGGTACACTCTCGCTTCAGGCAGGGGGCACACTCAAATACTACCTCCGCATGGAGTTGATGCATCCCCATGGTACCTGTCAGTCGGGAACTGGTCGCTCCATAAATGGTGACTGAAGGAGTACCCAGTGCTGCAACCAGATGGGCAATGCCCGAATCGACGCAGACTGCACCAGCAACCTGCTGAAACCGCATGGAGAGCATATCCAGCGACCCTTTGGGCAGAATTTCCGCATCGTGACCCATCGCAATCCGCTCAGCCCGCGCCCTCTCCTCCTCACTGCCCCATGGAAGCAGTATCTTGTAGCCTGCACCGTTTACCGTTCCCGCAAGCGCTCTCCAGTACTCCTCAGGCCAGTGCTTGGTTTCCCAGGTGGTACCATGGACAAACAGAATCGTTGAGTCTGTCGATACCGATGGTTGGGTACGAATCCCGGAGTCGGGCTCACTCTCCGGAAACGGATACCCCAATGCCTGGGCAAACAGTTTGCGCAGTCGTACAACCGCATGCTCACCCTTTGCCACAGCAAGTGGGCGATTATAGAAAAGGTTGGCCAGTGGCTCTCTGGCAGAGTCGCGATCCAGCCCCGCTTTTACCCCTCGTGCCATACGGGTGATCACCCCACTCTTGATCAACCCCTGTGCATCCAGCACAAGATCATACTTTCGCGCTTTCACTGCATGCCTGAAGGTAAACCATTCACCCGAGATGAGCGCCTTTAGTGGCGCCTTGCGCCAGCGCCGAATCGCAACGGAGATCACCCGATCGACAGCCTGATGCCAAGTGGGAACTTCCGCAAAACTCTCTTCCACCACCCAATCAAACCGGATACCCGGAATCGCATTGGCCGCATCGGTCAGGGCGGGCAGCGTGTGCAACACATCCCCCAGTGATGAGGTCTTGATCAACAGGACGCGCATCAGGATTCAAATCCCTCTATTGCCTTCACTATCTGTATGGGCTCCAGCTTTTTCAGGCAGTCATAGTGCCCCAACGGGCACTCTCGCTTGAAGCAGGGGCTACACTCCAGATTGAGATCAACAATCTTTGCCCTGCGATTCAGTGGTGGGGTAAAGCCGGGATCGGAGGAGCCATAGATTGCCACCAGATCCCGATCCAGTGCTGCCGCCACATGCATCAGACCAGAGTCATTTCCCACCACCACCGTTGCCAGTGACATCAGATCGACCGCCTGCTCCAGGGTGGTTTGCCCCGCCAGATTCTGCACCCGATTCCCTGCCTCCCCCAGCGCTGCAATTACCGCCTCTCCAACCCCTCGATCCTTCTCGGAGCCAAAGAGCCACACCTGCCACCCCTGCTGCAGTTTCTCATCGGCTACCGCAGCAAAATAGTCAGAGGGCCACTGCTTCGCAGGGCCATACTCTGCACCGGGACAGAGCACCAGCAGTTTTTCAGCAGGGTGCTCCAGACCGAGCGATTTCAGTGCCTCTTCAATCGCCTGGGACTGCACCTCCAGTTTCGGTTCGGGGATCTCTGGTAGTGGCTCTCCTGCACCCACTCCCAACGCAACAAACCGCTGCACCGTCATCGGCAGCTGCCCCTTATCGAGAATTCTCAGATCATTCAGCAGCCCATAACGCATCTCACCACGATACCCGGTGCGGTGCGGGATCCCTGCCACCCACGGGACAATTGCAGACTTCAGGGAGTTAGGGAGGACAATTGCCTGACTATACCGTTCCGATCGCAGACCCTTACCCAGTCGGTAGCGCTCCCCCAGGGCCAGCCTGCCGTGGCCCAGCGGCATCACAATCCCGCGATCGACCTCCGGCATCCGCTCCAGTAGCGGCAGTGACCAGGCGGGCGCCAGCACATCAATGACTGCCCCAGGATGACACTGCTGTAGCACCTTGAAGAGGCTCTGTGCCATCACCATGTCCCCCACCCAGGAGGGGCCAACGATTAGAATCTTTTCAGACACGAATCATCCGTTCAGGATGTCCATATACTCCCGCACACCCTCTTCCACTGTAAGGAATGGCGCATCATATCCCATCGCACGCAGTGCAGAAATATCGGCCTCGGTAAAGCTCTGATAGGCCCCCTTGAGGTGGTCCGGGAACGGGATATACTCGATATCCCCCTTGCCATGCCACTCAACCACTGCATTGGCCATGTCGTTAAAGGCCTGCGAGCGCCCAGTACCGAGATTGAAGATACCCGCCTTGTCCGGGTTGTCGAGGAACCAGAGGTTGACCTTCACCGCATCCCCCACATAGATGAAGTCACGCCGCTGTTCCCCATCTCCATAGCCATCACAGCCAGCAAAGAGTTTGGCCACCCCGTTCTCCAGGATCTGATTATTGAAGTGGAAGGCGGTACTCGACATCGTCCCCTTGTGCTGCTCGCGCGGACCATAGACATTGAAGTAGCGGAAACCCACCACCTGACTCTTCATCTCCGGCTGCAGGCGGCGCACATACTGGTCAAACTGGAACTTGGAGTAGGCGTACATGTTGATCGGGTGCTCATACTGCCGATCCTCTACAAAGGTGGTTCCAGCCCCATAGACGGAGGCCGAGGAGGCGTAGAGATACTGAACCCCACGCTCCAGGCACCAGTGGAGGAGTGACTTGGAGTACTCGTAGTTGTTCTTCATCACAAAGTGGCCATCCCACTCGGTGGTGGCCGAGGTGGCCCCCTCATGGAAGATCGCCCGCACCTCACCAAACTCCTCTCCACTATTGATCCGGTCGATAAAGTCGAGCCGGTCCATGTAGTCGGCAATATCGAGATCGGCCAGATTGCGCATCTTGTGGCCATTGGTGAGGTTATCCACCACCAGAATATCGCTCTCACCGCGCTCGTTAAGCGCCTTGACAATATTGCTACCGATAAAGCCGGCACCGCCTGTAACTATGATCATTCCTTGTTCCCTCAAAAGCATTCACCGCAGAGGTCGCAGAGGTCGCAGAGTATTTTATTGATTTTCTCTCTGCTCTCTGCACCCTTTGTGGTTACAAATTCTGTTTAATCCTCTCCACAATCGCGGTGGTGGAGTGCCCATCCACAAACTGCAGGATCTCTACCGAGCCGCCATTCTCGATCACACAGGGGCCACCCGCCACCTCTTCTGGTCGGTAGTCTCCCCCCTTCACAATCACATCGGGAAGCATCTTGCAGTAGAGCCGCTCCGGGGTCTCTTCACTGAAGGGAACCACCCAGTCGACGCTCTCCAGTGCTGCCAGCAGGGTCATGCGCTGCTCCACCCCATTGATCGGCCTGCTCTCCCCCTTGAGTTGTCGCACCGACTCATCGGAATTGACCGCTACCACCAGGCGATCCCCCAGCCTTCTCGCCTCGGCCAGGTAGCTGACATGGCCGGTATGGAGCAGATCAAAGCAGCCATTGGTCATAACCACCCGCTCTCCACTCGCCTGTGCGCTCCGAATCACGCGGTAGAGCTCATCCTCCTCCAGAATGCCAAAACCGGTCTCTTCGGGGTCATGGATGGCGTGGTGCAGCTCCGCGACCGTTGTTGTCGCTGTACCCAGTTTGCCGACCACAATCCCGGCAGCCAGATTGGCCGTTGCCACCGCATCCTGTCGTGTTGCCCCGGTAGCCAGCCCCGCTGCCAGTGTAGCAATAACCGTATCCCCGGCACCGGTGACATCATAGACCTCACGGGCATGGGTAGGGTGGTGGAATGGCCCCTCCCCCTCACAGAGCAGGGTCATCCCCTCCTCACCACGAGTCACCAACAGGGCATCCATCCCCAGCTGCTGGCGGAGCTTCTCCCCCCGCTCGACGATCTCCTCACTGCCGCTGCACTTTCCGACCACTGCCTCAAATTCGGAGAGGTTCGGAGTCATCAGGGTTGCACCACGGTACCTGGAGAAGTCACTCCCCTTGGGGTCAACCAATACCTCCTTGCCAGCCGCCCGGGCCATCTCGATCATGGTCTGGATCTCATCCAGCGTTCCCTTGCCATAATCGGAGAGAACCACCGCACCGCACTGCGGCAGCTGCTCGGCAAACTGCTCAATCATCGGCTGAAAAGATGCCGGGGCCAGGCGGTCCTCGAAGTCGAGCCGGATCAGCTGCTGATGACGGCTCAGCACCCGCAGCTTGGTCGAGGTACGGATCTCCTCCTCTACCTGAAACAGGCACTCCACCCCGTTGCCGGATAACAGCTTCTGCAGTGCCCTCCCCTCCTCATCACCACCCACGACACCGAGCAGGGCCACACCTCCCCCAAGTGAGGCAACATTCAGTGCCACATTCCCTGCACCACCGGGGCGCTCCTCAATCTCGCTAATCTGTACCACGGGGACCGGGGCCTCCGGTGACACACGCTCTGCACCACCGGACCAGTAACGATCCAGCATCAGGTCACCGACAACCAGGGTCCGTGAGGATGAGAAATCGGGGAGAGGATGGGTCACTGCCACTGCTCCTCAACCTGCTGACACCAGTAGTGGCCAATCAGGATATGGGCCTCCTGGACACGTGCCGTAACAGTCGATGGAACCTGAATGGTCTGTTCGGCAACCTCACCGATTGCACCCTCCGACCGGCCGGTTAACCCCACTGTATCGGCGCCCCTATCCCGGGCAACCTGCAGGGCCCGTACCACATTACCGCTGTTGCCGGAGGTGGAGATCCCGATTACCAGATCTCCAGGCTGGGCCAGCGCCTCTATCTGGCGACTGAATATCTCCTCAAAACTGAAATCATTACCGGTAGCCGTCAGGATAGAGCTGTCTGTGGTCAGTGCAATCGCCGGCAATGCCTTTCGATTTTTCTGGTAGCGGACCACAAGCTCGGCAGCGATGTGCTGGGCATCAGCGGCACTGCCACCATTGCCCATCAACAGGATCTTGCCGCCACCCTGCAGGCACCGGATCATCCTCTGGGCTGCCACACCGATCTCACCCTCAATCTGCTGAAGGGCCGAGACCACCTCAAGATGTTCATTCAATACAGTCTGAAACATACTCCCCCCAATCAAAGCTGATGGTAGCTACGATACCACTCGGCAAAATTCTTCACACCTTGCTTCACCGACATGCTGGGTTTGTAGCCAAACTCACGGACCAGATCATCCACATCGGCATAGGTATCCGGCACGTCTCCCGGCTGCAGTGGCAGCAGCTCCTTGTCGGCCTCGACACCCAGTGCCTCCTCCAGCGCCTCGATGTAGTCCATCAGCTCGACCGGATTGTTGTTGCCAATATTGTAGACCCGCCATGGTGCCCTGCTGGTGGCGGAATCGGGATTGTCCCCGCTCCACTCCGGATTGGGTGGTGCCGGACGATCCAGCACCCGAATCACACCCTCGACGATATCATCGATATAGGTGAAGTCTCGGCGGTGCTGGCCGTAGTTGAAGACCTGGATCTTCTCTCCCGCCAGAATCGCACGGGTAAATCGCTGCAGCGCCATATCGGGGCGATCCCATGGCCCGTACACAGTGAAAAATCTCAGCCCGGTGGTAGGCAGGTCATAGAGATGGCTGTAGGTATGGGCCATCAGCTCATTGGCCTTCTTGGTCGCCGCATAGAGGCTGACCGGGTGGTTGACGTTGTCATGTACCGAAAAGGGCATCCTGGTGTTGGAGCCATAGACCGAACTGGAGGAGGCGTAGACCAGGTGCTCGACATTGTTGTGGCGACAACCCTCCAGAATATGGCCAAAGCCAACCAGATTGGTGTCGATATAGGCGAGCGGGTTCTCCAGTGAGTAGCGTACACCGGCCTGCGCCGCCAGATTGACCACTCCCTGGAACTGCTGTTCTTTGAAGAGTTCGGCCATCCCCTCCCGATCCTCCAGACTCATCCGGATATGGCTGTAGTTGGGGTGGTCGGCATGGCGCGCCAGCCGCGCCTCTTTCAGCGCTGGATCGTAGTAGTCGTTGTGGCTGTCGATACCAACCACCTCGTCCCCCCGCTCCAGCAGGCGGATGGAGAGGGCAGAGCCGATAAAGCCAGCGGCGCCGGTTACCAGAATCTTGCGATTCTGGTGAGTGGATGGTGTGTGGTGGTTAGTGGTTAGTGTCATCTCTCTTTTCTTTTCAAGGATGAAATCAAGCCATGGAGCATCTTTTTGATTTCAACAAGCGATTGTTTTATAGCATTAATTGCCCGGAAGTAACCGATTCTTTCTCCAATAATCAACTGTGTTTCCAATTCAGCAGCAGATCCTAGCGCTATGTAGAGGAACTGAATGTACTCTTTGGTTGAGTTTCTGCTCGCCCCTTCAGCGATGTTGCTCGGTATGGAGACCGCAGCCCTTCTCATCTGGTCTGATAGCGCATAGGTCTCTTCTCGTGGCAACTGCTTAACCAGCATATAAACTTGCTCTACGAGATAAATACTCCTCTTCCATATCTCCAAATCCTGATAGCTACTTACACTACTCACTACCACTATCAACTATCACTACCGAAAAGATCACGGGTAACCACCTTCTCCTCCACATCGAGAATCTCATCCGAGAGACGGTTGGCGATGATCACATCCGACTGCTGCTTGAAGGATTCCAGATCCCGGATCACCCTTGAGTGGTAGAACTCATCCTCCTCCAGCACCGGTTCATAGATCACCACCTCGATTCCCTTCGCCTTGATCCGCTTCATGATCCCCTGGATCGAGGAGGCGCGGAAGTTGTCGGAGCCACTCTTCATGATCAGGCGATAGACCCCAACCACCTCTGGGGTTCTGGCAAGAATTGTGTCGGCAATAAAGTCCTTGCGGGTGGTGTTGGCCTCCACAATGGCACGAATCAGGTTGTTGGGAACATCCTGGTAGTTGGCCCGCAGCTGCTTGGTGTCCTTGGGGAGGCAGTAGCCCCCATAGCCGAAGGAGGGGTTGTTGTAGTGGGTGCCGATTCTTGGATCCAGCCCAACCCCCTCAATGATCTGTCTGCTGTCAAGGCCATGCACCTGGGCATAGGTATCGAGCTCATTGAAGTAGGCAACCCGCATCGCCAGGTAGGTGTTGGAGAAGAGCTTGACCGCCTCCGCCTCGGTGGAGTGGGTAAAGAGGACGGGAATATCGGTTTTTTCTGCCCCCTCAACCAGCAGATCGGCAAACTTTCTGGCCCGCTCGGACTGTTCACCCACAATGATGCGTGAGGGGTGGAGATTGTCGTAGAGCGCCCTCCCCTCCCGCAGGAACTCCGGGGAGAAGAGGATATTGTCACAGCCAAACTGCTCCCTGACCTTGTGTGTGTACCCCACCGGCACAGTGGACTTGATCACCATCACTGCATCAGGGTTACTCTCCATTACATCCTGGATCACCGCCTCGATCGATCCCGTATTGAAGTAGTTACTCTCTGGATCGTAGTCGGTAGGAGTGGCGATAATGACGAAATCCGCCCCCTGGTAGGCCTCCTCCTTGTCCAGGGTGGCCCGGAAATCGAGATCCCGGCTCTGCAGGAACGCCTCAATCTCCTCATCAACAATTGGGGACTCCCCGCGATTGAGCATCTCGATCTTCTCGGGAATGATGTCGAGCGCCACCACATTATTGTGCTGAGCCAGCAGTACCGCATTGGAGAGTCCGACATAGCCGGTACCGGCAATTGCTATCTTCATAAACTGCTATCTCACTCTTGTACGGTCCAATAGCCGCGTTAAAAAATGGACAGTTACATTTGTAAACTCACATTTACTGCCTTGCTCCTGGACCATACAAGAACAACCTGACAGCCTATATAGGGACAAATGCAAATCCACTTAGATGTAATCCAGCCAATCCTCATATCCATCCAGTCGCCCATGGACCAGATCAAAGTACATCGTCTGTAGCTGCTCGGTGATCGGGCCACGAGAACCGTTCCCAATTGCACGATTATCCAGCTCCCGAATCGGGGTCACCTCTGCAGCGGTACCGGTAAAGAAGGCCTCATCGGCCGTATAGACCTCATCACGGGTAATCCGCTTCTCCCGCACCTCAACTCCGATCTTCCCCGCCAGGGCCATCAATACCTGTCGGGTGATCCCATCCAGAGCAGAGGTCAGTTCCGGGGTGTAGATCACTCCATTACGCACCACAAAGAGGTTCTCTCCGCTCCCCTCGGCAACAAACCCATCCACATCCAGCAACAGCGCCTCATCATAGCCATCCTTCAGCGCCTCATTCAGTGCCAGCATGGAGTTGATATAGTGCCCATTGGCCTTTGCCTTGCACATGGTGATGTTGACATGGTGACGGGTAAAGGAGGAGGTCTTGATCCGGATTCCCCGCTGCATGTTCTCCTCACCCAGATAGGCACCCCACTCCCAGGCAGCAATGCTGACATGAACCTTGAGGTTATCGGCACGCAGCCCCATCCCCTCGGATCCGTAGAAGACCATTGGGCGGATATAGGCGCTCTCCAGACCGTTTTCGCGTACCGCTGCCCTGGTGGCCTCGTTAATGACATCCTTGCCCCAGGGGATCTCCATATCCATGATATGGGCAGAGCGGAAAAGACGGTCGGTATGCTCCTTCAGTCGAAAAATGGCTGTCCCACCCTCCGCCTTGTAGGCACGAATCCCCTCGAAGACCCCCATCCCATAGTGCAGTGTATGGGTGAGCACGTGAACCTTGGCATCCCGCCAATCCACCATCTCACCATCCATCCAGATCACGCCGTCACGATCATCCATTGACATCTTCATTCTCTCCAAAACCCGAACTGCATCCGTTCGTTTCTGCTAACCGCCCCATTATACGGGGTTATTGGCCATCTTGTACGCCCCAATCACCCCGGAATCGCCACAACGGCAACAAATTTTGAGAGATAGCGGTTGCCTGCCGCGCCAATCTTTGGCACAATTCGCGCTCTTTTTTGTAAGCACAGATTTTTTTGGAGAGTTGTCATGTCCAGAGTATGTCAGGTGACCGGCAAGCGCCCCATTACGGGCAACAATGTGTCACACGCACATAACAAGACGCGTCGCCGTTTTCTTCCTAACCTCCACACTCACCGTTTCTGGGTGGAGAGTGAGAACCGCTGGGTCAGGCTGCGCCTCTCCAGCAAGGGCATGCGCATTATCGACAAGAAGGGTATTGATGCCGTACTGGCAGAGATCCGTGCCCGTGGCGAGAAGGTTTAACACTACGGCTGCTCAATAGCTTTCGCAGTCATCTAAGGATAAGGATCAACTACCATGCGTGACAAGATCAAACTGGTATCTTCAGCAGGGACTGGATACTACTACACCACAACCAAGAACAAGCGCACCATGCCCGAGAAGATGGAGATCAAGAAGTATGATCCCAGGGTACGCAAGCACGTGATCTTCAAAGAGGCGAAGATCAAGTAAAATGGCGTCATAATCGCAAAAAAGCCCGCATGTTGCGGGCTTTTTTGTGCGTTTTCCTATTGAAGAGCAGCATGGACACATCACCCTGTATCGGACTGGCCTCGCTCCAGCAGCAGTGTCCCGCTTGCATCCACCTCACAGCTCCACCCCTCTGCAATCAGTGAGGTGGAGACCTGTTCCGTAATCAGTGCCGGCCCCTGCACCGTATCCCCTGTTGCCAACTGCTGCCGCCGGTAGACCGGAACCTCACCAATCCCCACCAACAGGGTTCGCCCGGTCTCATGCGGTTCATCAGGCCTCTCCCCCTGCAGCAGAGTCGGTGACTCCAGCCGCTCCCGAACCACCACCCGAAGGTTGACCAGCTCGACCGGAAACTCAAAGCAGTGGCCATATCGCTCCTGGTGGGCCCGGTGGAACCCCTCCTCCACCGCACTGCAACTCTCCCACCCGACATTCAGCGTAAAGGACTGCCCCCGATAACGGAGATCAACCGTTCTAACGGTATCGATCCTCTGCTCCGCCACCCCCTCCCTGACAAGGGCCAGGATCCCCTGCTGCTCCAGCCTGCCGAATGCCAGCTCCATCAACGCATCACCCTGCTCAGCGAGTGGCATCACCATTGACCTTGAGAGCTCCCGACCCCGGGGGGCAACCAGCATCCCAAGCGCAGAGAGCACCCCGCCATGAATGGGGATCATTGCATGACGCAGCCCAAGCGACTCTGCCAGCGCACAGACATGGAGACCACCCGCCCCGCCAAAGGAGGTCAGTGTAAAACCTCGCGGATCGATCCCGCGCTGTACCGAAATGACACGCAGCGCATGTGACATATGCTCATTGGCGACCCGGATAATCCCCTCGGCGGCCTCGCTCATGGAGCACTCCAGATCCCTTGCCACTCCGCCCACCGCACACTCGGCGGCCCCGGAATCCAGCACCATTCCTCCCCCCAGAAAGGCCTCTGGCAATAGCCTGCCCAACACCAGGTTGGCATCCGTAACGCTCGCCTCGACCCCTCCCTTTCCGTAACAGGCCGGCCCCGGTGAGGCACCGGCAGACTCGGGGCCCACCTGCAGCATCCCCCCCTCATCCACATGCGCAATCGATCCTCCGCCGGCACCAATGGTGTGCATGTCCACCATGGGCACAGCCACTGGGAAACGGCCAATCCTCCCCTCCGAGGTGAGGCGGACCCCCCCATCAATCAGCGCGACATCGGTTGAGGTTCCACCCATATCAAAGGTGAGGAGCTGCTCGCGCCCAAGCTGCTGTCCCAGGTAGTGGGCGGCCGCCAACCCACCTGCCGGGCCGGATAACAGCATGTGGACCGCACCGGATCCTGCCTGAGCGGCCGATATCGTGGTTCCCGAGGATTGCATGACAGAGAGCTGTGCCCCCTCAACCCCCTGCTCCAGACGCTGCAGATAACCCTCAACCAGTGGTCCCACATAGCTGTTGAGCCAGGTGGTAATGCCCCGTTCATACTCACGATACTCCGGCAGTACCCTTGAGGAGCGGGAGACAAAGAGCCCCTTTGGAAGGATGGACTCAATCTCCATCTCACTGTCAGGATTGAGAAAGGAGAAGAGCAGGTTGATCGCAACCGCCTCGGGATTCCGTTGCTCAACCTGCCTCCTGAGCCCCTCCAGATCCTCCTCCGTCAGCGGCTCAACCACCTCCCCGACAGCATTGACGCGCCCCCCGGTCTCCAGGCAGTCTCTCTCCGGAACGGGTGGTGCCATGATCTCTGGCTGCAGGTTGTAGAGCTCCTGCCGGGCCTGGCGCCCAATGGTCAGCAGATCACCAAATCCGCGGTTGGTAATCAACAGGGTACGTGCACCCTTCTCCTCCAGTACCGCGTTGGTGGCAACCGTGGAGCCATGGATAATCGTCAATCCATCAAGCGGGGCAGCAAGCTCCTCAATCCCCTGCAGAATGGCCCGCTCGGGAGCCTCCGGGGTCGACAGCACCTTGTGGATCTGGAGACGCTCTCCATCCCACAACACGAAATCGGTGAAGGTTCCACCCGTATCGACACCCAGAATCATCTAACCACTCACCTCACTTTCGTACAGCCCAATAGCTGTGTTAGAAAATGGCCATTTACCCTTGTAAACTCACATTTTCTGCCTTGCTCTTGAACTGTACGAAAGCGATTTGAACGGTTACAAGTGCACCACAACCATAACAACAAATTTGACCTTCTATTATGCCTGAACTCCCAGAGGTTGAGACCACACGCAGAGGAATAGAGCCCGCCGCCAGTGGTCAGACCATCATCCAGGTTGTTGTCCGACAGAACGCCCTGCGCTGGCCGGTCCCCAGGGATATCGGTAGCCGGGTAGAGGGCGCCATGATCAGCCACATCAGGCGCCGGGCAAAATATCTGCTGCTGGAGACCGATCGGGGGACAATCATTATCCACCTGGGAATGAGTGGAACACTCAGGGTGGTTGACCGGGAGACCCCTGTGAAGAGGCATGACCATGTTGACCTGCTCCTTGGCAATGGGGTGGTGCTGAGATTCCGCGATCCGCGCCGCTTCGGCGCTGTTCTCCATACCCGGAAGCCCATTGAGCAGCACCCCCTGTTGCAGAGACTGGGGATTGAGCCCGTTCTCCAGGGCCACTCTGCGCAGAGCGTTGGCGACCACCTCCATGCGCTCTCGAGAAGGCGCAGAGGTCCGATCAAGTCATTCATCATGGACCAGAAGGTCATTACTGGTGTCGGCAACATCTACGCCTGCGAGGCCCTCTTTCTCAGCGGGATCCACCCCCGAAGAGGCTGCCACCGAATCTCGAGAGAGCGCTACCATCGGCTTGCCGAGGCGATCCAGGAGACCCTGACCAGCGCCATCGAGCAGGGAGGGACCACCCTGCAGGACTTTCGCAACAGTGAGGGGCGTCCCGGCTATTTCCGGCAGCAACTCTCCGTCTATGGGCGGGATATGGAGCCGTGTACAACATGTGGCAGGGCGATCCGACGGATTGTCCAGGGGCAACGCTCCACCTGGTACTGCCCCCGCTGCCAGCACTAAACTTCAATACCTCAACAGGAGCAGCACCCCCCATGATTTGGTAAAATCGGCGGATGGATATTCACAATCCCACAGCCTGTGAAGAGAAGGAGCCGTTTGCACTTCAGGTGATTGGAGAGAGCATGGCGCCCGAGTTCAGTGATGGGGCCGTCATCATCATCGACCCCGGGTGTACGGTGGTCAACGGAGCCTATGTCCTGGCCGCCTACAGGGAAGAGTACCACTTCCGCCAGCTGGTGCAGCGAGGAGACTCTACCTATCTTGTCCCCCTCAATGGGCAGTTCCACTCCATCGAACTGACTGGCCCCTTCGAGATTCGCGGGGTGATTACCCAGCAGAATCACCGGCGCACCATCATCCACTACGAGTACCCGGAGAGTGGAGTGATCAACAGAAGAGAGAGTGAGCGGAACAAGCGACGCAACAGACCCTCACCCCAAGAGAGCTGAACAACTCAGGGTACCCGCATCTCCAACACGGACCCTTGCAACCCCCCAATAACCTGTGAAAGCCGGGTCGGACTCCGTTTTTCAGCAATGGGTCTCCAGAACAGGAAAAGGCCCCATGATGGGGCCTTTCGTCAACACCGCCAACTGCTGAAAAGCGGTCTAGGCTGTCAGTGTCTCATACTTGGCACGCAGCTCCTCCTCACTCTCCTGGTGGTTCGGGTCGGGGAGACAGCAGTCTACCGGACAGACCTCCACACACTGTGGCTCATCATAGTGACCCACACACTCGGTACAGAGCTCGGGGGTGATCTCATAGATCTCATCACCCTGATAGATCGCCTCATTGGGGCACTCGGGCTCACATACATCGCAATTGATACATTCATCCGTGATAAAAAGCGCCATAAGCTAATTCCTTACTGTTTTTGCGTGAATTCTTGAATCCTTTTATTGTACACCAGTACCATATTTCCGATCCAGCGCCTGCTCCACTTTTCTCCCTACAAATGGTGATACATCTCCACCCAGAGAGGCGATCTCACGCACCAGACTGGAGGAGATATAGGAGAACTGCTCTGCCGGGGTCAGAAACATGGTCTCGATATCGGGTGCAAGATGGCGATTCATCCCTGCCAGCTGAAACTCATACTCAAAATCGGATACTGCACGCAGCCCGCGAAGAATCACTCCTGCCCCGATGGAGCGGGAGAAATCCACCAGCAACCCCTCAAAGGGGATCACCTCAACGCCCCCAAGAGCAGCCAGTGACTCCTCTGCCAGCCCAATCCGCTCCTCTGCGGAGAAGAGCGGCGCCTTGGTACCATCCGTGACGATCGCAACCACCACCCGGTCAAAGATCCGGGTAGCCCGCTCAACCAGGTCAATATGCCCTCTTGTGATGGGATCAAACGTTCCCGGATAGACTGCCTTCATGGTTCCTCTGCCCTATTCTCACCAAGACTCAATAACAGGTATCGTACCTGACCCGCCTCACCACTGCGAGTCACCCCCCACCCCTGCGGCAACGACAGGTCACTCAACAGCCGCTCCGTCTCAATATAGAGTTGTAGCCGGTCCGAAACAGGGGATTGCTCCAGCTGCTGCAGAGAGCGCTCCAGCAGCCCCTGACCAAAGGGGGGATCCAGAAAGATCAGATCGTATTTCTGTAGCCCGGATTGTTGCAGGAAACGGAGCGCATCTCCCGTAACGACACGCCCCCTCTCCGTCTCCAGATTCTCTAGATGACCCCTGATTGCCGCTGCACTCTTTCGGTCACGCTCAACAAAATCGACATCTGCAGCCCCACGCGAGAGCGCCTCCAGCCCCAAGGCACCACTACCGGCGAAGAGATCGAGACAACGTGCCCCCGTAATGGTTGGCTGCAGCCAGTTGAAGAGGGTCTCCCGTACCCGATCCGGTGTAGGCCGAATCCCGGGGTGGTCGGGAAAGGTGAGGATCCGTCCGCGCCACTCCCCGGAGATAATTCTCAGGCGCCGGCTACCCCCCTTCTTTCCTCTCAATCGAGCTTCCCGCCTACCACCACAGTCACCATCTCTGTCGGATGGAGGCGACGCCTGAATGCGTCCCGGATACTCTCCCGGCTCACCCTCTCGACATTCTGGTTGAATCTGTCCAGATAGTCGTCCGGGAGATCATAAAAGCCGATCATCCCAAGATAATCGACAATCTTCTTGTTGCTGTCGATCCGCAGCGGGAACCCGCCAGTAATGTTCCTCTTGGAGTGGATCAGCGCCTGTTCACTGGGCCCCTGCTCGACAAAGTCAACTATCGTCTTGCGCAACACCTCCAGTGCCTCGTCACGGCTCTCGTTCTTGGTCTGAAGCCCCGCCTTGAATGGCCCCTCCCCACGCATTGGAGAGAAGTAGCTGTAGGCACTGTAGGACAGCCCGCGCTTCTCACGTATCTCCTCTGAGATCCTTGAGACCAGGCCACTCCCGCCAAGAATATGGTTCCCCACGTAGAGCTCAAAATAGTCAGGATCCCCACGACGCAGTGCCGGATGCCCCATCAGCAGATGGCTCTGAACAGAGGGGTACTCGATCACAATGGTCTCCCCCGGTTTTGCCGTGACTGCATCTGGCAGCCGGGACGCCCGCTCACCAGCGGGGAGCTGGCCCACTACCTGCTCTGCAATCTGTTTTGCGCGCTCACGCCCCACATCACCCACGATGGCAACCACCGCATTATTGCCTACATAGTAGCGTGCATGGAAGGCACGAAGGTCGTTGCGCCTCAGTGCCTTGATGCTCTCCTCGGTGCCACTGGAGGGCTCCGCATAGGGGTGATCTCCATACATTGCACGGAAAAAGGCCTTCTCCGCAATCGTTCCCGGTGACTGCTTCTGGGACTGAATCCCGACGAGCTGACGACTGCGCTCCCGCTCAAAGGCATGCTCCGGGAAATAGGGCTTGTGAACCACATCAGAGATCACCTCCAGTGCCGGATCAAGCAGATAGTCATCACTCAGGCTGCGCAACGATACAATCGCCATATCGCGCAGGGAGTCAAGCCCAAGGTTGGCGCCCAGACGATCCATGGTCTCGGCAATCGCCTCCTCCCCCCGATCCCCGGCACCAGTAGAGAGCAGACCGTTGGTCATGCTGGATACCCCCCCCTGGCTGCCATCACGGGCACTGCCGGCATCGAAGATGATCCGAACATCCACCATTGGTAGCTCCGGGGTGTGGACATAGAGCACCCGTGCCCCATTTGAGGTCTGCCAGCGTTCAATCTGTGGGGTTGCGGCTGCGGTTGTGGCCCAAAGCATGGCGAGTGCCCCTGTCCAGACGGCAACCAACCCCCTGACAACAACCCCCTTACCCAACGCTTGATCAGTGAACATGGGCCACCTCCTCGCTGCTCTCACCACTCTCGATTGGAAGCGGATCCAGTATCGCTGTCGTCATCCGGTCCGGATCGAGATAGCTGTTCGCCACCGCCAAAACCTGCTCCGCCGTCACCTTGCGGACATGCTCTGCATATCGGTCCGCCTCACGCCAATCCAGCCCAATGGTCTCCAGGGTTCCGATCTGCATCGCCTGATAAAAGACGGAGTCCTGCTCAAAGACCTTGGCGGCCACCACCTGTGCCTTCACCCTGTCCAGCTCCTCTTTTGTGACCGGATTCTTTCTGATCTCGCTCAATTCGGCCAGCAGCGCCTCCTTCACCTCTGCAACAGAGTGCCCCTCTGCCGGAACCCCTTCAACAATAAAGAGGGTCTGCAGGCGATCATAGGGGTCATAACCAACGCCGGCACTGGTGGCAATCTGCAGCTGTCGAATCAGCTTCTTGTTGAGGCGTGCACTATCGCCTCCATCCAGAATATAGGCCATCACCTCAAGTGCATAGGGCTCCCACGACGCCTCTGCAGTCACCACGGTAGGGGCCGGAAACCCCATCACCAGATAGGGGATCTCGGCCGGGACCCGAACCGTCACCTCACGGGGGCCCAGCTGCTCCACCTCCATGCGTGGCTTGGGCGGGTTCAGCTCTGAGGGGGCAAGGGGGCCGTAGTATCTCCTGGCCAGCTCGATCACCTCCTCCGCATTGACATCACCCGCAACCACCAGAGTAGCGTTGTTGGGGGCATACCACATTGCATACCATGCCCGCAGATCCTCAATGTCATAGTTCTCGATATCATTCATCCAGCCGACAATCGGATGATGGTAGGGGCTGGTCTGGAAGGCAGTGGCCATAAACTGTTCAAAGGTAAGCGAGGTGGGCGCATCCTCGGTACGTAGCCTGCGCTCCTCCTGCACCACCTCCCGCTCCTTGAGAAACTCCTCCTCCGGCAGGGTCAGGTTACGCATTCGGTCCGACTCCAGCTCCATGCTGATCGGCAGACGGCTCTTCTCCAGACGCTGAAAATAGGCGGTGTAGTCACGCCCGGTAAAGGCGTTCTCACGCCCCCCATTCTCCGAGATAATGGTTGAGAACTCGTTGGGACCATGCTTTTCGGTCCCCTTGAACATCATATGCTCCAGCATATGGGAGATCCCGGTAATTCCATCCGTCTCATAACTGGATCCCACCTTGTACCAGACCTGGGAGACCACCACCGGTGCGCGATGATCCTCCTTGACGATCACCTTCATCCCGTTCTCCAGTACCACCTCTGTAACCGTCGATGCGGTTGCAGAGAGGGTGGCTGCAAATGCCGCTGCAGCCACAATCCCTCTTACACTCCAACGCCCTGGATTCATCTCACTCCCTTTCCTTTCTGAAGGAGCCCCTGAACAAGAGATTGACCCAGTCTTGTTCGGAGGTTCCTGAATAATGGTTCGCAAATTGTACCCGAGAAGACCCGTGGAAAAAGTGGAAGTTCCAGCTGCCGGCAACTCAATTGGGAACAGAAGGGTCCGGGGCGCCAACACCCTCACAGTCAAAAACATCATTGAATCCTTAGAAAATTGAAAAAAATTATTGTATTGCATAGAGTTATACAAAAAAGTGTTACCAGTTAACTCTTCTTAATAAATCGTTGATGGGGAGAGATGTTTACTGGGGAACCCCCATCACAATAATAATCATAAATCCCACTAGGGGAGGAGAACAGAGCATGAGATTCCACCCGGCCACGCTGGCGGGCAGCGCATTGGTGATTGCCGCTGTAGCCGGTTGTGGTGCCCAGCAGCAGGCCGTGTACTACCCGATCAAGGAGCGTGTCTATGGAGCGGATGCAGCGGCCGCTGTGGCAGATCCAACCAGGCCCAAGAACGAGTACAACATCAGCCTGAACTATGAGCTCGGGATGCACTGTACCGGCTTTGACTTTACCTACTGCTGTGTACTCCCACCCTACAACTCGGTTCAGGCACAGGTGATCAAGACCGCAGTGGGTGCCAAGAAGTGGCCCGAGGTACTGGAGTCGGACGAGGAGGAGCATGACATCCTGGTCGATGGCAAGAGACGAATGAGGATCGAGTATGGCCATACCGACAACACCTATGCAGAGGGGGACAAGCTTGCCTACTGGAATGTGAAGTATGATGTGGATGGAGATGGTACCTATGGCCCTGGTGACAATGTGGCCAATGCCTACTTTACCCACCTCTATGTCTACCAGGATCTGAAGGGGTCCAACCCTGAGGAGACCAGCGCAGACAGCAAGAAGGCGCGTGTCGGTATCGAGATCCCCATCCCAAAGGATAATGGCCCCGCCGGTGCCGCTGTTCCAAGCCCGCTGAACGGTGGACACCTCCACTACTCGGGCGAGAAGGGGACCATCGTCTATACCAAGTCCCCGGTACTGGACAATGTACCCATCGTGCTGACCAACCCGGGCATCTGGGACGCGCTGGGTCTGCCGCTCACCCCATGGCAGGACAGCATCATGAAGCGCGACCCGCTCACCATGCTGGAGAGCGATATCCGACCCTACCAGGAGTCCTGGGCAGCACTGGTGGATGCCGAGACGGGAGAGGCGGTGATTGATCGTGTAAATGGCAGGCCCGTCCACTTCATCGGCACCAGCCCGATTGATGTACCCAACTGTGCAAACTGCCACGCCAACAAGAATGCGAATGGCGACAAGTACAATCTCTGGAAGGGTGAGAAGGCATTCTGGAAGGGGCTTGGTGCCAGTGACTGGATTGCCAACCTGAAGGCCACTTCGCTCTCCATTCTGGAGCAGCATGACGACAAGCACGGCACCGACTTCCTGAAGAACTACAACCCGGGATCGCGCTCCAAGGACAACCGTCTGGGCGGGGATCCCATCCTCTGCCAGAAGTGTCATGCGGACAATGTGATCGGCGTATTGAACTCGAAGAGGGTGAGTGATGTCATTCCCGGAGGTGAGGAGAGGCCGATCATGCCACTGACCGAGGCGATTCATCGAGTACACCAGGAGAAACGTCCACAACCGGATAGTCAGGGTCGCAGTGGTAGCTGCCAGGGATGCCACCCCTCACACCGCCAGGATGGCAACATGGATCGCTACCCAATGACGGCAGATGGTGGAAACTTCTTTGCCAATGCAGACAACCGGGATGGCGAGGGCTGTTTCGCCGGTCGTGACGTCCACTCCAACCCCTACAAGGACAAGGATGGGGCCGGCACCCCGGAGCACCTCAACGCAATCGGCAGCTGGATCCAGGATAATGTCTCCAACATCGGCAACGGTGAGGGCGGCAAGGGGCTCTGGTGCACCAACTGTCACTCCCCACTGGCCAGGAAGCTCTACCAGGCAGACAACCTTACCCATGCATTTCGTCAGGAGGGGGCCACCCTGCGCAACAAGTCGCTGGAAGAGATCGCAGCCGGCATCGGTGTCGATATGACAACCCTGGAGGCGATGATGGATCCGAAGGTGGTGCTGGATGCAGAGGGCCACGATACCCCGGGGAAATCGCATATCCTAGCGGTCTGGGATCCTGAGGTGACACATCCGGATATTGCGGTGATTGCAACCCAGGATGGCGGCCCGATGGTCAACATCGATGAGGATGGTGACGTCAATGTTGTTCCTCTCTCAGCCAACCCAGCAGTGGATGTTGCAACGCTGATCCTGCCAGAGGGCGCCGACGGTGCAGTGGCTGCACCCTACGATGCGGCCTCTCACGGCAAGTCCTACTGGCTCTCCGCCGGTGAACCGCACTGCGCAGACTGCCATGCCGCCCCCTATGTTGAGGGTCAGGGCGGTGTTGCATTCCCGATCAACCAGCCGGGCAAGTACAGCCTGATGCGTTACACCAAGGGGCATGCAGGGCTCGCCTGCCAGGTCTGTCATGAGTCCATCCATGGCCTCTATCCGGTAACGGCCGATGTGGATGAGACCAGCTACAAGCAGGCAGCACAGTTCAACCCGGACGGTTCTCACGGACCGATGATCTGCGCCGCATGTCACTACACCAATGAGGCCGGTGTACCGCTGATTGCCAACAAGGAGGAGTGGGAAGGCAGCTCCTTCATGGAGGACTATGATGCGGCGGTCTCCTGGATGCACGCCTCTGCACCAGACCTTGGCGGTGCAATTCCTGATGAATGATCAGCTCCCCTGAGCTGAGGATTCAGGAGTGAAGACCATGTTGAACTGGATCCGGTTGATCCTGATTGCCACCCTCTCTGCGGGATTGCCTGCTGCAGCCCTCTCAAAGGGAGAGGCGACTCCGCTGGTCTCTGTTGAGGGCTATGCCATCACCGACCACGATATCGAACGTATCATCGTCAGCTCACCACTTGCCGACCAGTACCCCACCCTGGACGAGAAGGCGCAGGCGGCGATGCGTGGCTCCATCCTGATGCGCCTGGTCAATCTGCAGCTGCTCTATCTTGAGGCACTTGACCGGGAGCTGGACCGGGATCCCGCCTTCATCAGGGAACGTGAATCCTTTATCAGGGGAGTGACCTACAAACACTATATGGATCGACTCCGCGCCTCGATCAAGGTTCCAGACAGCGTGATGGAGGAGCTGCTGGAACGTCTCAAGGGGGACTCCGGGGCCATTGATGCGGCCATCGCCCAGTATCGTGCCCAGCAGTACAGGCTGGTTCGCACCCTTGCACTGAACAAGATCCGTGACCGGGTTCACCTTACTCTCCATGAGGAGCGCATCACCCCTGCCATCACCCCCGAGACCATCCTTGCCGAGGCAGACAACTACCTGCTGCGCTTCTCGGACCTTGGGATTGAACTCAGCGATGAGAGGGCATTCCACCCCTCTGCCATTGAGGTGCGGCTCTACCAGCGGCTGGAGATTGACCTGGTCAATCTTGTCGCCAGAGACTCTATCAGCAATGCAGATGCCGTTATGGAGGCATTTTCCAGGGAGCACCTTCCCGCCATGCTGATCCTGAAGAAGGAGAGTGAGTGGGCACCCGATCGTGCGGCTGCACGCGCCTACTTCAACAGCCACCGTGAACTTGGCCTTGTTCCAGAGCAGCGGATGGTTTCGCAGATTGTGCTCAACAGCCGGGAGAAGGCAGAGGCGGTGAGAAAACGGATCCTCGCCGGGGAGAGCTTCTTCCGCATGGCGCGCCTCCACAGCATCGACCCCTACGGGCAAAAAAGAGCGGGGCAGATGGGGTGGCTTCAAAAAGGGGGCGCAATGCCTGCCATTGAGAGGGCGCTGGAGGGGATGAAGGTGGACGAGATCAGTGAGATTGCAGAGAGCGAGAAGGGGTTCCATCTCATCCTGCTGCAGGGAATCAAGCCCGCCATCCAGCATGAGTACGAGGAGATCCACGATCGGGTACGCCAGGCAATCATTGACGAGAACCTCCCCCCGTTTGTCCGCTCCCTGCAGCACAAATACAAGATCGAGTTTGCCGATCTCGTTGCGGAGATTCCGGTAGCGCAACCCTGATCCATACAGGGAGAGGCTGTGGCTCGTCCCGTTTTTGCGTTATCCTTCCGTCAAAATTTTCAATGGATCGAACAAGATGCTGGGATTTGGAAAAAGGAACAAGGGGGGAGCAGAATCTTCAGCAACTCCCACTGACCCCGCCTCAAAGGGGGTCTTCCGTCAGCTCAGGGAACGGCTGACGCGCACACGCAGTAACTTCAGCGAAGGGCTCGGCAACCTTCTGCTCGGCAAGAAGAGTGTCGATGATGAGCTGCTGGAGGAGCTGGAGACACGTCTGCTGATGGCCGATGTCGGCATTGAGGCAACCCAGCAGATTCTCTCTCTACTCACTGAACGCCTCTCCAGAAACAAGGGCGACAGCCCGGAGGCAATACTCCATGCCCTGAAGGCGAGCATGGTGGAGCTGCTCTCCCCCTCCGAATCCCCCCTGCAGCCCAGCGCTGATTCCCCCTACGTTATCCTGATGGTTGGAATCAATGGTGCCGGCAAGACCACCACCATCGGCAAGCTGGCCAAACAGCTCCAGCAACAGGGAAAATCGGTAATGCTTGCTGCCGGAGACACCTTTCGGGCCGCGGCCGTAGAGCAGCTCCAGACCTGGGGGGAGAGAAACGAGATCCCGGTGATTGCCCAGCAGACCGGGGCCGACAGCGCCTCCGTCATCTATGATGCGGTGGAATCGGCACGTGCCCGAGGGGTCGACATCCTGATTGCCGATACCGCGGGTCGTCTCCATACACAGTCCAATCTTATGGAGGAGCTGAAGAAGGTGAAGCGGGTGATGCAGAAGCTGGATGACTCCATACCCCATGAGATCATGCTCATTCTTGATGCCGGCACCGGACAGAACGCCATCCACCAGGCCCAGCAGTTCCATCAGGCGGTTGGGCTGACCGGCATCACCCTGACCAAGATGGACGGTACCGCAAAGGGGGGGGTCATCTTCGCGGTCGCCGGGCAACTCCACCTGCCGATCCGTTTTATCGGCGTTGGAGAGGGCATTGATGACCTGCGCCCGTTCCATGCAGAGGAGTTTGTTGAGGCACTTCTGTCACAATAGAGCCCTGTTATCTTTCTGATTCATATAGACTATACGACGTTATCAACAGCACTGCAGGAGTACACATTGCAGGGAACCTGATGGAAAATTAGCACTCTAATCTTGCGAGTGCTAATTTCACCCCCTATAATCGTGGCATCAGAAACAGAGAGAAGAATGAATGAGTTACGCCCTTCAGACCGCCTATAACCAACTGCCTGCTGCACCAGTCGGCAGTATTGATGCCTACCTGCAGAGCCTGAGAGACATTCCCGTCCTCAGCGAGGAGGAGGAGCAGGCACTGGCCATCCGCTTTCATGAGCAGGGCGATCTTGAGGCTGCGCGTAAACTGGTACTCTCCAACCTCCGTTTTGTTGCCCATATCGCACGCGGCTATCTTGGATATGGACTCCCCCTGGCCGATCTGGTCCAGGAGGGTAATCTGGGGCTGATGAAGGCGGTACGCCGTTTTGATCCGGAGCGCAAGGTCCGCCTGGTCTCCTTTGCCGTCCACTGGATCCGCTCAGAGATCCATGAATATGTACTGCGCAACTGGAGCATCGTCAAGGTGGCCACCACCAAGGCGCAGCGCAAGCTCTTCTTCAATCTGCGTAGCGCAAAGAAGAGGCTGGGCTGGTTCTCCCGTGAGGAGGTGGAGACTGTTGCCGGAGACCTGGGCGTCAAACCCGAGACCGTACTGGAGATGGAGCGCCGCCTGAGCCACCATGACGCCTCCTTCGATCTCCCGATGGGGTGTGACGAGGAGGAGGAACACTTCGCCCCAGCCGCCTATCTGGAGGCACCGGAACCGACCCCGGAAGAGCATCTGGAGCAGAGCGACTGGAGAGAGCAGTCCACGCAGCAGATGCAGAGCGCACTCACCTCACTGGATGAGCGGGCCCGCAATATCATCATCCGGCGCTGGCTGAGTGAGGAGAAGAGCACCCTGCAGGAGCTTGCGGACGAATATGGTGTCTCTGCCGAGCGCATCCGGCAGCTCGAACAGGGTGCCATGAAAAAGCTGAAATCCTCTATCAGTCTCTAGGAGGCTGTTCCCTATCTGAAAACATTTCAAAACGGGTATACTCTCCTCCCATGAAGAGAGAGAAAATCTGTATTCTGGGTGGTACCGGCTTCGTCGGCAGACACCTTATCCATCGACTATCCACAACGGATAGCTCCATCCGTGTCATTACCCGCCATCGGGAGCGCAACCGTGGCCTGCTGATCCATCCACAGATCTCACTGATTGAGGGAGATATCCATGATGAGGAGGCCCTGCCAACACTCATTGGTGACAGTGATGTTGTGATCAATCTGGTTGGCATTCTCAATCCGGTTGGGGAGCGGGGAAGCTTCCGCAGGGTCCATGTGGATCTTGCCCAGAAGATTGTAACCACATGCAACCGTCTGGGTGTTCGCCGCCTGCTCCACATGTCGGCACTCAATGCCGGTTCGGTCAATGCAATCAGCCAGTACCTGCGCACCAAGGGGGAGGCGGAGAATACGGCCCATCATCAGGCTGGACCGGAGCTTCATGTCACCAGCTTTCGACCCTCTGTGATCTTTGGAGAGAACGACCACTTTTTCAACCGCTTCGCCTCGATGTTAAGATTGCCGCTACTGACCGTACCACTGGCCTGCCCGGAGGCGCGCTTTGCCCCAATCCATGTACAGGATGTTGCCGAGGTCTTTGCGCAGTCGATCAACAATCCGAAGACCTATGGCAAACGGTTCAACCTCTGTGGCCCCAGAGAGTACACATTGATGGAGCTGATGGAGTTCACCGAGCGCTGCATAGGGGTACGCCGCCTGATTGTTGGACTCAGCAACTCCCTCTCCCAGCTCCAGGCCAAGATTCTTGGGAGACTGCCCGGAAAATTGCTGACCCTGGACAACTACCGCACCATGCGCCTGCCCAGTGTCTGTACGGAACCATTCCCACCGCAATTCAACCTGCAGCCAACTCCACTGGAGAGTGTGGTCCCCCACTATCTGGGGAGAAAAAGCCAGCAGGTGCGCTATATGGAATACCGCAGGCTGGCCAAGCGGTAACAAACAACCAATCCGGAGAACCTCACGTGGAACTGACCAAGGAGCAAAGAATTCTGAGAATGGTGCGCAAGACACTCGGGGCCATTGCCCGTGAGACCGCGCCCCGGGAGGGAGAGGAACACCCCCTGACTCAGCAGACCTTTGAGGATATGCGTGACTGTTTTGCACTGATTGCCCAGCGGGAGAAGGAGCTGGCCGAGGAGGCCGGAGTGAAAAGCCCGATGCGACCCGGCTTCAGTGACGAATCCAACAGTGCAAAAGTGGTATCGATTGACTCCATCAAGAAGCCCTGAGTCCGAGACACTCTCACGAATCGAGAAGAACCGGTTTCTGGTCGGTGGTGCCGTCCGTGACCAACTGCTGGGGCTCACCCCCGAGGAGCAGGACTGGGTTGTTGTAGGGATAACCGGTGAGGAGATGGGGGCTGCGGGCTTCCAGCAGGTGGGAAGGGATTTCCCCGTCTTTCTCCATCCAGAGAGCCGCGAAGAGCATGCACTGGCACGCACCGAGCGCAAGAGTGCACCCGGCTACCGGGGCTTTACTGTCCATGCTGACCCCGATGTAACCCTGGAGGAGGATCTGCAGCGACGGGACCTCACCATCAATGCAATGGCACTGGACACAGATGGCAACCTGATCGACCCCTTTAACGGGGAAGAGGATCTGCAACAGGGGATCCTGCGCCATGTCTCCGATGCCTTCATCGAGGATCCGGTTCGCATCCTCCGCATTGCCCGTTTCGCCGCCCGCTTTGGGCAGTGGGGATTTCGTGTTGCACACCCTACCCACAGGCTGATGCTCGGAATGGTTAAGGGTGGCGAGGTTGATGCCCTGACCCCGGAGCGGGTCTGGCAGGAGACCCTGAAGGCGCTGCAGACAGACCACCCGGCACGATACTTCGAGGTTCTCAGGAACTGTGGGGCACTACAGCGCGTCTTCCCGGAACTGGAACAGCTCTTCGGGGTTCCGCAACCCGCACACCACCACCCGGAGATCGACAGTGGCATCCACACTCTGATGGTACTGCAGCAGGCAACCCGGCTGAGCAGCAAACCCACCATCCGCTTTGCTGCACTGCTCCATGATCTCGGCAAGGGCGCTACCCCGGAATCGGAGTGGCCAAGACACCATGGACACGAACAGCGGGGAATCCAGCTGGTCCGGGCGCTCTGTGAGCGCCTGAGGGTACCCAATGAGTTTCGGAATCTTGCACTCGCCGTCACCCAGTACCATGGTCACTACCACCGTGCCGAGGAGATGCGCCCCGAGACCATCATCAGGATGTTTGAGGGGCTGGACGCCTTCCGCCGTCCGGAACGGTTCCAGGATTTCCTTGTTGCCTGCGAGGCGGACCAGCGCGGGCGAACCGGCTTTGAGGAGGAGAGATTTACCCAAGGGGAGACACTGCGTGCAGCCTACCAGGCGGCACAACAGGTTAAAACCGATGCCATTATTGCGGATGGCTTCGAGGGGGCGGCAATTCGCAATGAACTGCACAACAGGCGAGCTCAGGCCGCCAGCACCGCCCTCTCAAATCGGCTGAGCAGCTGATCAAAACCGGTCAGCCCAAGTAGATACGAAAGCACCACGCCACCCCCATTGGCGACCATATCCCACCACTCGAACATGCGATAGGGTGTCATCCCCTGCAGGAACTCCAGCACAACCCCCAACAAAACAAGGCCCAGTGCAGAGAGGGTTCTGGCTCGCCCCTGGTAAAGCTGCAGAAACCACCCCATCAGGAGACCGTAGGCAACAAGGTGAAGCAGCTTGTCACTTGGTAGTTCCACTCCAGTATCAGGAACGGGAAACAGGGAGAGGAGGGTGATCCCCAGTACCATGCCCCAGCCCATCGCCAACCAGGTCCTGTGGAAACGCAACTGTGTCATGAGGAGCCCATCAAATTTGGAACCAGACTACAGGTAGAGGAGGAGCAGCAGACCGCCCAGCAGCAGCCGGTAGAGCACAAAGGGGAGCATTCCCACCCGGTCCAGCAGCTTCAGGAAGTAGTGGATGCAGAGATAGGCGCTCAATGCCGAAAGGAGTATCCCCATCAGCAACGCACCCCACTCCACCTCATCACCCCGCTCAATCAGCTCCATGGTCTCAAGACCGCCCGCCAGCAGGATGACCGGTATCGAGAGGAGAAACGAGAAACGTGCGGCCCCCTGGCGGGTCAGCCCCATCATCAGCCCGGCCGTGATGGTAATGCCGGAGCGGGAGGTTCCGGGAATCAGGGCCAGGGCCTGCGCCAGCGCCACCACCGCCACGACCCTCCACCCCATCTGGTGTTCATCCACCCGCTGCTGACCCATTCGATCGGCCCACCAGAGCAGCAGACCAAAGAGGATTGTGGTGGTGGCAATCACCAGCGGAGAGCGGAGATAGAGCTCAATCGGACCATTCAGGAGCAGCCCCACAAGACCCACCGGAATGGTTCCCAGCCCAACGGCCCAGGCCAGCCTGGCATCCGGAGTCATCCCTTTTCCAGCCAGAGACCCACCCCACTCCGAGAGCATCTTTACAACCTCATGACGGAAGTAACCCACAACCGCCACCAGTGTGCCGATATGGACCGCCACATCAAACGCCAGCCCCTGATCCTGCCATCCCGTCAGAACCGGCACCAGAATCAGGTGTGCAGAGCTGGAGATGGGGAGAAACTCGGTCACGCCCTGAACCAGCGCGAGAATGGTGATCTGAATCAATTCCATGGCTACTACTCTACTACACTGCGATAACTATAACGTGTGGCGCTGATCATGGAGAGTAAAGCCCTGCTGCAGCTCCACACCACGAGTCAGCGCCATCACCTTCACCACCTCCCCCATCTGTGCCGGCATGGTCAGCTGCTGGATGGCGCGCGAGGTCTCGATACGGGTCTGCAGATCGTCCAGTGGCTCCTCTTCGGCCAGCTGGGCAATGCCCCCACCCAGCAGGAAATAGGCCTGGTTGGTAAAGACCGCCACATCAAGACCAGAGGCATCGGCCGCCTCTGCAACCGCAGTGAAGTCAACATGGGCGGTGATATCCTGCAGACCGGGGTACCAGAGGGGATCCTCATGCTGATGGTGCCGGTAGAAGCAGCTCAGGGTGCCGCCCTGCCGCTCCGGGCGATAGTACTCACCACGCGGATAGCCATAGTCGAGCAGCAGTACCGTACCCCTCTCCAGCAGATCGGAGATTGAGGAGATCCAGGGGGTGATGCCGGGACGAATCTCGGAGAGATACCCCTCCGCCAGCCTCTCTGCCTCAAGATCCGGTGGAAGCTCTACGCTGGGCTCCGGATTCTCCATCAGCACCAACCCGCCCTGCGAGTCAATCGAAACCCCGACAGCAACCGCCCCCCCGTCACGCACCACAAAGCGCTGAAACGGAATCGCATCCAGCACCTCATTGGCAACCACAACACCCTGGAGAGGGTGTTCCGGCAGCTGATCCAGCCAGCAGATCCGCTCCAGCAGATGGGGGGCGTGCCGCTCTACTGTCTCTCGCTGTCGGGCCCGCAGTCCCCCACTCAGCTCCAGAATGTTGTAGCGTTCCGGCAACTGCCGTTGGCGCTCAAGCTCGAGCAGTATTTGCGCTGCCATCACCCCGGAACCGGCTCCAAACTCAAGAATCTCCGGGGAGTCCACCTCCGAAAGTGTCGGCAGAATCTGTCTCGCCACCACCCTGGAGAAGAGTGGTGAGATCTCCGGTGCGGTAACAAAGTCCCCCCCCTCACCCACTGCCGAGAGGGTGCTGTAGTAACCCACTCCGGGCGTATAGAGTGCCAGGTTCATCCATTGATCAAAGGGGATCCAACCGCCTGCCTGCCGGATTGAGGCAGCCATCTCCCGCTCCAGCTGCTGGGAGCGTGCGCTCATCTCATCGTCAGGTTCGGGGAGCGTGAAGTTCATCTGTTACACTTGTCTCTGATCGGTTTGGAGTACTCAGTCGTGGGCAATGATACCAACAGTTGCAGAGAGCCGGTGGCGTTAATCACCGGTGCCGCCCACCGTATTGGTGCAACCACCACCAGGGTGCTGCATCGGGCGGGGATCAATATCGCGCTCCACTATAGAAACTCGGAGGCTGCAGCAAAATCCCTGCAGCAGGAGCTGCAACAGGAACGGCCCGACTCGGTATCGCTCATCCAGGGGGATCTCCACCAGACCACACAATTGAGCGCACTGGTAGAGGAGGTACACCAGCAGTGGGGACGACTGGATATCCTGATCAACAACGCCTCCACCTTCTATCCGACACCCGTTGGGGAGATCACCGAAGAGCACTGGGATGATCTGGTGGGCTCCAACCTCAAGGCACCACTCTTTCTCTCACAGGCAGCTGCACCCTTTCTGAAAGAGCAGGAGGGAAGCATCATCAATATTGTCGACATTCATGCCGATCGCCCCCTCAAGGGACACCCGGTCTACAGTGTTGCCAAGGCCGGGCTGGCGATGCTGACCAAGAGCCTGGCACGGGAGCTGGGGCCCGAGATACGGGTCAATGGGGTCGCACCCGGTGCAATCCTCTGGCCGGAGAACGAGATGGATGATGCAACCAAATCCGACATCCTCTCCCGCACCGCACTAAAGAGGAGCGGTGAGCCGGATGATATTGCACAGACAGCCCTTTTCCTGATTCGGGATGCCCACTATATTACCGGTCAGATCATCAATGTGGATGGGGGGCGAACCCTGACCAGTTAGAGCTGCAGGGGTACCGGCTGCAGTAGCTGGTCGGGCTGCTGGTCGAACCGCTCCCAGAGACGATCATAACGCTCCCCTGTCTGTGGGTGACGCTCCTCTCCGGCAATCTCTGCCAACGGTTTCAGCACAAAGGCGTACTCAAAGATCTCCGCACGCGGAAGATCCACCCCCTGCTCCTGCAGATCGAGATCCCCGTAGAGCAGCAGATCCAGATCCAGTGTGCGTGGATTGAACTTCTCTGCCCCACGCTCCCGCCCATTATCCTCCTCGATCTGGCGCAGCCGCTGCTGGATCTCCTGCCACCCCAGATCGGAGTCAAATCCCACTACCAGATTATAGAAGGCATCCCCCTCAAACCCCACCGCCTCGCTCTCATAGATGGTTGAGAGTGTCAGCCCACCAAACTGCTCCCGTAGCTGCCGAATGCCTTGCCGAATACTCCTCTCTCGATCAATATTGCTGCCGATACTGAGGTAGACCCGTGGCATCAGATCTTTTCACCCCGCTCAATCATCACCCCTACATCACGGGATCCGGTCACAGCACCCGGCTTGCTGACCCTGAGCCTCAGCCCCGGAACACCAAACTCGGACTGCACAATTCCGGCAATGCGTTCCGCCATGGTCTCTACCAGCTGAAAACTGCTCTCCTCCACAAAGGAGATAATCCGCTTGGCCACCGCCTTGTAGTCCAGGGTGTGCTCAATGGTATCGCTCTCTGCCGCCTTGCTGATATCGGTCCCCATCTCCAGATCGATACTCACGGTCTGCTTGATCTCCCGCTCCCAGTCATAGATTCCAATCACCGTTTTGATCTGAAGATCCTTGATATAGACAATATCCACCATCACTCCTGTTCTTTATGCTGTTCAGCTGGATTATCCCATAATTCTTCCCTACACTGCCCCCATGACTGAACCACTGATCGTCCTCTCGGCCTACCTGATCGGCTCCCTCTCTGCGGCCATCCTGATCTGCAGAATACTCGGCCTTCCCGATCCACGATCCGGGGGGTCGAAAAATCCGGGGGCGACCAATGTGCTGCGTCTCGGTGGGAAAAAAGCCGCACTGATGACCCTGTTGGGGGATATGCTGAAGGGGCTTGTTCCGGTAGTGGTTGCCATACAGTTACAGCTTGGTGAACTGGCAGTTGCACTGACCCTGCTGGCCGCCTTTCTGGGCCACCTCTACCCGATCTTTTTTGGATTCAAGGGGGGCAAGGGGGTGGCCACCGCCCTTGGTACCCTGATCGGACTCCACTGGAGTATCGGCCTGGCCACGGTGCTCACCTGGCTGGGAATGGCGGCACTCTTCCGCTACTCCTCACTCTCGGCACTCACCGCCATTCTGCTGGCCCCACTCTATGTCTGGACACTCTATCCCGACCCCAACCCAGAGATCCTCACCGGCGCCATGGCACTGGTCACCCTCCTCCTCTACTGGCGTCACCGCAGCAATATACAAAATCTGCTTGCAGGGAAAGAAGACAAGATTGGAGCAAAAAAGTCTAACTGACCGCAGCCAACTCGGAGATTGGCCAACGGGCACGGGTCTCTATTGCAAGCCCACTCTGCTCCCCGGCCTGCAGGCGCAGTGCACCGGCAAAGGCGATCATCGCCCCATTATCGGTACAGAACTCGGGACGCGGAAAGAAGGCCTCCCCCCCCTCTGATGCTGCAATCTCGCCCAGACGGGACCGAATGCGCTGGTTGGCACTGACCCCACCGGCAACCACCAGCCGCTCCAGACCACTCTCCCTCAGTGCGCGCCTGCACTTGATGGCCAGGGTATCGGCGACCGCATCCTCAAAGGCCCTTGCGACATCCGCCCCGATACCGGGATCATCAGCATGCTGCTGCAGGGTATTCCGGGCATAGGTCTTCAGCCCGCTGAAGCTGAAGTCGAGCCCCGGCCGGTCCACCATGGGGCGCGGAAAGGTAAAACGGTCTGGATCCCCCTGCTCTGCCAACCTGGAGAGTGCCGGTCCACCTGGATAACCGAGCCCCAACAGCTTCGCCGTCTTGTCAAATGCCTCGCCAGCGGCGTCATCGATAGACTCCCCCAGATGGTGGTAGCGGCCAATTCCATCCACCCGAACCAACAGGGTGTGCCCCCCGGAGACCAGGAGTGCAATAAACGGGAACTCAGGGACCCTCTCCTCCAGCAGTGGTGCCAACAGGTGCCCCTCCATATGGTGAACCGCTACCGCAGGAATATCCCACGAATAGGCAAGACTTCTCCCTACACAGGCCCCTACCATCAACGCCCCCACCAGGCCGGGGCCGGCCGTATAGGCGACCCCGCCAACCTGGTCCGGTGAAATCCCGCTCTCCCCCATCAACTGCTCTATCAACGGAAGAATGCGCTGAATGTGGTCACGAGAGGCCAGCTCCGGCACCACCCCCCCATACGCCGCATGCATCTCTGCCTGGCTGTAGAGTGCATGACCCAGCAGACCACGCGAGTGCTCATAGAGAGCAATCCCCGTCTCGTCACATGAACTTTCTATTCCCAGAACAATCAATTTCGTACCCGGTGGCTCCGACCAGCGGCCTCATCTAACCAGGAGGCCCGGCCAATCTCTGCTGATCCCCTTATTCAGGAGAAAGGCAGATTATACTGGTGACTCCACCGGATCAGCCATCGAAACCGAACAAATACCGCTCCAGGGGGAGCGGTACCACTCTCTGCTGGAAGTTACCTTGCCGGAGGTTGAACGGTCATTCGCTCCAGATTGGCCTCCAGGGTCTTTTTTCCGATCCCCGGAATCTTGGCCAGCGCCTCAATAGCATGAAAAGGGCCATTGGCGTCACGATAGTCGATAATCGACTGCGCCCGCTTCTTCCCGATATGCTCCAGCGTAGTCAGTGCCTTGAGGCCCGCTGTATTGAGATCGACCAGATCCTCTGCAACAGTCAGCAGAGAGGTGGCCAGCAACGTTACACCCAACAGAAACCCGATGATTTTCTTCATTATCTCCTCCTGATATCTTCTCAAATTGGTTGAAACAGCAGCTCCGAGATTACCAACCATGTCAAAAAAAGACAATTATTTCAAAATGTTACTGTAATATTTTGTAAAATATCGGCACACTCCCAATACCCATTGGGTATCAGGGCAGAGCGGTCGATTCAGTTTGGGGCCATTACAATTCTCGGTGCTAAAAGATTGCAGATTTTTCCTCCCCTCCGTATAATGCGCGGCTCTTCTTTGAAAACAGCGTTGCGATATCAGCGCAGACAGAGAACCCATTGTAATTGAAAGGATCCTGCAACTTGCGGGGTTCAACAAGGAACTGACCAAGAATGCCAAGTATACGAGTAAGGGAAAACGAGAACTTTGACTACGCACTGCGTCGCTTCAAGAGAGCGGTCGAAAAGGCTGGCACTGTTGCAGAGGCCCGTGAGCGCGAGTTCTATGAGAAGCCTACACAGGTTCGTAAGCGCAAGGCTGCAGCCGCTGTAAAGCGTACCCAGAAGCGTGTCTCCCGCGAGCGCAGCACCATGCGTCGCAACCGCGGCCTGCTCTCCCGTTAATTCCATATTTAGAGACTGATGCCCACCCTCGACAGGATCAATGCCGAGATCAAGGAGGCGATGCGCGCCAAGGATAAGGGGCGCCTCAAGATCCTGCGCATGATCACTGCCACCGTCAAGCAGGTTGAGGTTGATGAACGAATTGAGGTCGATGAGCCCCGGCTGCTCACCATCCTCGACAAGATGGTCAAACAGCGCAGGGATGCCATCTCCCAGTTTGAATCAGCCGGCCGCCAGGATCTTGCAGATGGCGAGATTGCCGAGGTTGCCGTCATCCAGGAGTTCATGCCGGAACAGCTGACCGATTCCGAAATAGACGAGATGGTCCAGCAGGCCATTGCCGAATCCGGCGCCACCTCAATGAAAGAGATGGGAAAGGTGATGGGGATCATCCGCCCGAAGGCACAGGGGCGTGCCGACATGGGTCAGCTGAGCGGCAAGATCAAGGCACAACTCAGCTAACCGCTCCACCTGCTGTAGATCGTTTCCGGACCATTCGGTCCTCCCCCTCCCATCAGAATGACTATGCTATTCTCCCCGCATGGCCGGTCGTATCCCCTCCACATTCATTGACGAACTTCTCTCCCGCATCGATATTGTCGATGTCATTGATGCGCGCGTACCGCTGACCAAAAAGGGGCGTGAATTTCAGGCCTGCTGCCCCTTCCACCACGAGAAGACCCCCTCCTTTACCGTAAGCCCGACCAAACAGTTCTACCACTGCTTTGGCTGCGGGGCACACGGAACCTCCATCGGATTCTTGATGGAGTATGAGAACATGCCCTTCCCGGAGGCTGTAGAGGATCTTGCCGCAAAGGCTGGGCTTGAGGTCCCACACGAGAGTGACAATGAACAGCCGAGGGAGAATCTTTCACCCCTCTATGCACTGATGGAAAAGGCGGGGGAGTGGTACAGGCAGCAGCTGCGGTCACATCCACAGGCCCCTGAGGCCATTCAGTACCTGAAGCAGCGCGGCCTCAGTGGAGAGATTGCGGCCCGCTACGGACTCGGCTTTGCCCCCGATGGGTGGAACCATCTCCACCATGCACTGGCTGGTGAGAAAAACCAGAGCGATACCACTACCCAGCAGATGGTCCGGACCGGATTGCTGATCGAGAAGGATCAGGGGGGGCACTATGACCGCTTCAGAAACCGCATCATCTTCCCCATTCACGACAGTCGTGGCCGTACCATCGGATTTGGGGGACGTGTGCTGGGGGATGAGAAGCCGAAATACCTCAACTCCCCGGAGAGCCCCCTGTTTCAGAAGAGGAGAGAGCTCTACGGCCTCTATCAGGCACGAAAAAATGTCCGCAATCTGCAACAGATTCTGGTGGTAGAGGGGTACATGGATGTTGTTGCGCTGGCCCAGTACGGCATCCAGTACAGCGTGGCCACGCTGGGGACAGCCACTACCAGTGACCACCTGAACCAGCTATTCCGAACGGTAAGCCAGGTCATTTTCTGTTTTGATGGCGACCGTGCAGGTCGTGATGCCGCTCTCAAGGCAATGGATATTGCCATGCCACTAATGCGGGACGGGCGCGAGATTCGCTTCATGTTTCTCCCTGATGGCGAGGATCCTGACTCCATGGTACGCAAGGAGGGGGCTGAAGCGTTCGAACAACGGATTCAGCGGGCAACGCCGCTCTCCCAGTTTTTCTTTGACCATCTCAGGGAGCAGGCCGACCCCTCATCCATCGATGGGCGCTCGCGACTGGTTGCCCTGGCCCGTCCAAAACTCTCAAAACTGCCCGCAGGCATGTTTCGCGAGATGATGTTTCAACAGCTATCGAATCTGGCAGAGATGGATCAGGACTCCATCGCCAACCACCTGCTGGACCCCTCTGCCACAACAGAGACCCGACGCGAGCCGCAACCACAACCGGTCAAGCGGGGACAGGCACCCTCCCCGGTTCGGATGGTGCTCTCCATGCTGCTACACCAGCCGGAGCTGATTCGGCTGTCACCGGAACTGAGCTCCTTCCGGAAGGTCAAAACAGCCGGAATTGATCTGCTTGTCCAGGTCATGGAGGTACTGCTGGAGCACCCGGGTCTCTCCCCCGCAGCACTGCTGGAACGCTGGAGAGGAGAGGAGGATGAGGCACTGCTTCACAAGGTTGCACAGTGGAACCCCTCCATTCCGGCAGAGGGGGTTGAAAAGGAGTTTCAGGGGGCACTGAGTCAGCTACAGCGACTCCACCGGGAGCAACGAACCGAGGTGCTGCTCACCCGGTCCGCAGAGGGGCCACTCTCTTCCGAAGAAAAACAGGAACTTCAACAACTTCTATCCAATTAAAGTAGTGACGAACCCGCCCGGAATGGTGTAGAATGCGCGGTTCGTTTTGAACAGAACGTTGTGAATATTTTCCGATATTCGATGTAACAGCAACCTCTCCGGAGTGGTCTCGATCAGCATGGCTCAACCAATCAAAGCAGAAGAAAACGAAATCAAGAACCTGATTGCCAAGGGAAAGGAGCAGGGCTATCTGACCTATGGCGAAATCAATGATCTCCTTCCCGGTGAGATCACGGATACCGATGAGATTGAAAACGTAATCAATGTCATCAACTCCATGGGCATCAATGTGCTTGAGAAGGCCCCTGATGCCGAAAGCCTGCTGATCTCTGGTGAGAGTGGCAGCGCCAATGATGAAAATGACGAGGAGGCCGCAGCCGAGGCCGCCTCCGTTCTGCTCTCTGCAGAGGGTGAACAGGGACGCACCACGGATCCTGTCCGCATGTACATGCGTGAGATGGGATCGGTTGAGCTGCTGACCCGTGAGGGGGAGATTGTCATTGCCAAGCGCATCGAGGCTGGAATGCGCCAGATGATGAATGCGCTGGCCCACTACCCCAACACCATCAATGAACTTCTCAAGGAGTTCGACAAGATCAATGCGGGCAACCAGGAGCTTGGATCGGTAATCACCGGGCTGTGCGACTACTGCCCCGAACCACCAAAGCCTGTCATCCCCGGCGAAGGGGGAAGCAATTCCAGCGACAAGAAGGAGGACGAAGGGTTCACCGGCCCTCCTCCGGAGATGATGAGCGGCCGCCTGCAGACCATTGCAGCTCTTGCCAAGAAACTGGCACGTGCAGAGAAGCGCCACGGCATCGAGCATGAAAAATGTGATGAGATCCGGACAGAGATTGCCGATCAGTTCATGCAGTGCAAGCTGGTGCCCAAGCTTCTGGAGCGCATGGTATCCGATATCCGCGCGGCCATGGACAAGGTGCGCGGGAGCGAGCGCAATGTCATGAACCTTGCCGTGGAACGTGCGGGTATGCCACGCAGGGATTTCATCACCTCCTTCCCGAAAAACGAGACCAATCTGGAGTGGGTGGAGAGGCAGGTTGCAGCAAAGAAGAAGCACTCTGCACCACTCAAACGCTACGCCCGTGACATCCTGCGCGCACAGAAGAAACTGCTCAAGATTGAGGAGGAGTGCGGCATCTCAATCACCCGGCTGAAAGAGATCAACCGGATGATGTCGATTGGTGAGGGCAAGGCACGCCGCGCCAAGAAGGAGATGATTGAGGCCAACCTGCGTCTGGTGATCTCCATTGCCAAGAAATATACCAACCGTGGCCTGCAGTTCCTCGACCTGATCCAGGAGGGCAACATCGGTCTGATGAAGGCGGTCGACAAGTTCGAGTACCGTCGTGGCTTCAAGTTCTCCACCTACGCAACCTGGTGGATTCGTCAAGCCATCACCCGCTCCATTGCAGACCAGGCACGGACGATCCGTATCCCGGTCCATATGATCGAGACCATCAACAAACTGAACCGTATCCAGCGCCAGCTGTTGCAGGAGATGGGGCGTGAGCCAACCCCTGAGGAGTTGGCGGAGAAGATGGAGATCCCGGAGGACAAGATCCGCAAGGTACTGAAGATTGCCAAGGAGCCGATCTCCACCGAGACTCCCATTGGCGATGATGAAGACTCCAACCTCGGGGACTTTATTGAGGATACCAATGTAATCCAGCCCGATGAATCGGCAACAACCGAGGGGCTGGAGGAGGATGTTCAGGGTGTTCTGGCCGGCCTTACCCCACGTGAGGCAAAGGTACTGAGAATGCGTTTTGGGATCGACATGAATACCGACCATACCCTGGAAGAGGTGGGCAAGCAGTTTGATGTTACCCGAGAGCGCATTCGTCAGATTGAGGCCAAGGCGCTGCGCAAACTGCGCCACCCCTCCCGTTCAGACAAGCTGGAGAGCTATCTGGACAAGGGGTAGTCCGAGTCCACTTCCCTTGCTAGCGCAGCATCGCCTGAGGGTAATGCTCCTCTGCATGACAATTCAAACAGAGAAGAATGCACTTTCTCGACTCCTCGAGAACCCTTTCCCACTTCCTGTTTGATAGAGAGCGGAGGTCCAGCTGAAACTGTTTGGTCTCCGGATCAATATGGTGAAATTCCAGGGCAGAATAGTTTCTGTCATAACCACACCGAATACATTTCCCGCCTGCAAGCCGGACCAGCTCTCTCTTCCTGCTAACACCTCTTCTCTGCTGTGTAAGGTAACCCTGATATTTCTTGTTGTTATATGCATTCTTGCAACGAAGAGAGCAAAACTTGCGCTTTCGTCCACTTAACACTGCCCCACAATTCAAACACTCCACCTGCACATCTCCAAACTCATTATTTGAGATTATGTGATTGATCATAACTGTTTAAGAGAATATAATGCAACATCTTTTAATGGGGCAGATACCGTGTATTGGCCCACATTAAAGGGCCTATAGCTCAGTTGGTTAGAGCAGGGGACTCATCAAAATGGTGCGCCTGGACCGAAAGGCCCAGGATGAACGGGATGAATTCAGGGAAACCTTAACAGTACAGCTGATGGCAACCCTGAGCCAAGCCAGAGGTACACCTCTGGAAGGTGCAGAGACTACCTGAGAACTAAAGTGTTCTTAATAACAGGTTACAGCGTCCCGCATCCAAACAGGTCATGCTGTGGATGGTGAGATAGTCCGCTCCAAATGGAAACATTTGGATTCAGTGAATCCCTTGGTCCCTGGTTCGAGTCCAGGTGGGCCCACCAACTTTATACTGCCACCCCATTATCCATCTTCGATCAGCCCCGCCCACGCTGGTTGGTGAATGCTGCACATTCACCCTGCGGACAGCCTGCGGCTGTCTCGGTTGCGCCGATCGACGCCAGCAGGGCTCCCCAACTTCAAGGCATTATCTGGCTTCTGAAAGATAGCTTCTGTTCTGCCGATTCTTTCCCTTCAGGATTGCTGTCGCTTGCTCACGCTCCTCACCATAGAGGCGCCCCAGCAACTGCTCTGTCTCCTCCTCACCAAGCTCCCCCTTGATCATACCGTGATCAGCCACCCATCCGATGGCCGCCTTGCGGTTTGCGATCCGCTCCAGCAGTGGCAATAGTGCGGGCAGCTCCATTGGCACGGGAAGATAATTTACCTCCTGCTCATTACTACCCAGCAGAGAGAGTAGCGTTTTGTAGCGAACCTCTCCAACAAGACCCGTCATCAACTCAAGCGCCTGATCAGCACTCAGTGGGCCGGCCAGCTGGCCACGGTCTACCATAAAGTCGATCAACTCATCTCTGTAGGCAGCCCGCTCCATCAACTGCACCGCCCCCTCGGCAGTAACAGGCAATTCGAGATAGCTCACCCCCTGCTCATTGTTGCCCAACAGGGGGAGGAGTGCATCATGTCGATCCGCACGTGCAAGCTCACCCAACAGGAGAGTGGCATCTGCCACACTCAACCCCTCAACCAGACCACCCTGATCGGCCAGAAGCCCAATCATCTCGTCACGATAGGCCATCCCCTCCAGCAGGGCTCCCGCATCGTCCATTGCCAGTGGGGTCTGGAGATAGCTCCTCTCCTGCTCATTGAACCCCAACAGGGACCTCACCACGCTATAGCGGTCTCTCTTCTCAACCCCATCCAGTAGCTGAACCACCTCCCTGGCTCTCAATCTGCCGGCAAACACCCCATGGTCGGAGAAGTAGTGGATAAGCTCAGATCGCAAGGCCACTCCGTTCAGCAGCTGTTTTGCATCGGCAAATCCAAGTGGAAGGGTTAGGTAGTCCCTCTCCTCGCTATTGGAACCGAGCAGTGCCTTGACGGAGTCATGACGATCCATCCCGCTCTGGCTCTGCATCATGCGCTCTGCCTCATCGACAGTGAACCCTCCCTCCAGAAGCGCCCGATCCGCCATGTAACGGATCATCTCCGCACGGTCTGACCCGGCAGCAAGAAGCCTGTCGACCTGAGCGGATCCAAACGGGACAAGTGCGTAGTTTTTCCCGGCCCGGTTGGATCCCAGCAGGGATCGGAGGGTACGATCATACGCTCCCCCCTGCAGCTCCCCAATCAGTGTGCGCACCTCCTCGACACCAAGGTTTCCGGCAGGGGCCCCGGAATCTGCCAGATGTAGAATCAGGTCCTGTCGCTGCCTGCCCGTACCCTCCAGCAGAGTATCGACCTCTCCCACGGAGAGTGGCCCTGGCAACAGGATTCTTCTCTCTCTATTGGAACCCAGCAGGGATTTGGCCGCATAGTAACGATCCGTCCCTGTCAGCCCACGAAGAATCTCGACCCCTCGTTCAATGGAGAACTGCTGTCCACCCCAGGCTGTATCAGCAAGGCGGGTAATGGATGCCCTCCTCTCATATCCACTCTTTCCCTCCAGATCAGCAACAGGGTCTGCAACTGCCCAGGCGGAAAAGAGCACCATCAGTAGATAGTAACCAATGCTCTTCACAATCAATCCCCCAACTCTTTTTCCCAAATCGTGAGTAATGAGTCTAGTCCAAACCCCCATTCAACACCAGACCATCCTAACCGTAACGCCTCACCTCCTGACCGAACTGATGAGATCGCACGACCGGCATACCAGGGGGGTGGCATCGAGCAAGACAATAGAGAGCATTAAGTATTACTTAATTGTTTTTATGGGCGGTGCCACATAAAGTGTCTACACTCAATGCAATGGAGGGGAGGCCTCAACTGATTATGGGGCACTCAGAGAGGAAGGATGTGTAACCATACCGTATTTGGCGATCGCCTCAAGCAGGCGAGACAGCAGCTGGGTCTGTCCCAGAAACAGCTGGGGCTGGAGATTGGCATTGATCCAGCGACAGCCAGCCCCCGCATCAACCAGTATGAAAACAACCGCCACCGCCCAGGTGATCAGACCATTGCGAGGCTGGCCGGGGTGCTGAAGGTGCCTGTTGCCTTCTTCTATGCAGAGGATGACGGTCTTGCACAGCTGATCCTGCTCTGTGTTCAACTCACCAGAGAACAACAGAAAATACTTGGGCACTATATCGAGGAGAGGTACGGCATTGAGTGCTGTATCAAGATCTGACGTCGAAAGATCCTGGGAGACTGTCAGAGAATAGAGAGCCTCCTAGGGCCTCTTCTGCCACTCCCCAAAGAAGAAGTTCCTCAGCCAGACTCTTAACTCACCAAATACCCCTGAGGCTGCTGTGGCCGCGGGCATCGAGTGACTGCTACGGTTCTGTTCAGCCCGTTGCTGACGGTAGGCCCTCCAGCCCTGGTCTGCCACCTCGGTGACCGGTACCGCCTCCTCGTCCGGCGGCTCAACGGCCTCTGGCTGGGGCGCTGCCTGCCGCGGCTGAGACGACCCCTGAACAGTCTGGTACTCCAGCAGGCGAAGCAGTCGGCGGTTGTCCTCCCGAAGATCATCCAGCTCCGATCTGAGGTCATGAATCAGCCCCCTGAGGTCTGTCAGCTCTCTCGCAGTGACATAGGGATCCCCACCGGATGCCGGGCTGGATGGGATATCCGCCGGCTCTGCAAGGGTCGGGGAGTCATTGAAGTTGACATCATCAAAAACACGCAACAGCTCCGAGGTCTCTACGCGCCGTTTCCCATCCTTCCCCACAACATAGGTCAGGTCACCGCGACTGAACATACGATAGATGCTGGAACGGCTCTTCCCCGTCAGCTCACAAACCTCCTTGATATTATGAAGCATCTCTACACCCGTACAGAATCACCTGATCGATGGACTGATGATACACTATGAGACACTTTTTGTCTCCATTATTGCCCCCCCTTTCAGCCGGAACGAATCACCTCTCCAGAGTGGAAATCCCGAATCTCACTGGGCAACAAGAAACCTCCGGTGGCACCAGAAACTACCATATCCAACTGATTTCCAATGGCGCGTCTCACTGAGACGGCGCTACGCTGTGGTGGATGGCCTGCCAGGTTTGCACTGGTTGAGACCAGCGGTGACCCAACATGGTTGCACAGCTCAACAACCGGGGGGAAGCCCGTTATTCGTACTGCGACACTCTGATGCCTTCCCCTGATCCATGATGGTGTCTCCGCTGAAACGGGCACAATCCAGGTGGTAGGCCTCTTCCGAACCGCTGACAACCTCTTCCGGTCCGAGCTCCCGGGCAGTGAGACAAATGGGATCAGTTGATCAACGCTAGAGGCGATCAGGATGACCCCCTTTGATGGATCCCGCTGCTTGATCTTCAGTAGCCGAAAGACCGCCTCGTGATTCCAGGGATCACACCCCAGCCCATAGACCGACTCTGTCGGGTAGGCAAAAACCCCGCCAGAAAAGAAGAGGCGGGAAAACTGACGCAGTTTCCATGGGGAGTAGCAGGAGGAGGTCATATCGAAGGGCTCAATGGGCTGTAACAATTTGACACGTTTAACTTTTTACCAGCTGTTACGATAACATCCGGGAGGAATACGATCCATCAATACCACCTGCAACTCATCACACACCCACCAGCCTCTGGGTCCGGTAGCGGTGCTCCTGACAACCATCCTCATGCTGGCTGTTGCTACACCCTGCTCTGCTGCTGCGGGGGAGGCGAGTGAAGACAACAGGCTCCTGAGTATTGAATTCGCCACAACCCCGCAACCGAAAACGGGGGGGCAACTCCACCACTCCAACACCCACCTGAAGGAGAGGGGTAGAGAGCCGATGGAGAACAGCATCGCCACACTGCTGTTCCACTTTGCCCGGCCGGCCCCGACACCGAGGCTCTTCTCCATCCATGCAACACAACAGCTGGTTATCGATTTTCCGAATAGTGGACTGGAGCCCGAGCTATCCCCACCCCAAACCGCTCCCCCACTGAAGGGGATCGAGGTGGCCTCCAACGGGGAGAGGGTCCGGAGTGTGGTCTCCATGCAGGAGCCCCTTCTCTACCGCATCCTGAACCGTGGGCAGACCCTGCAGCTCTCCCTGTTCCGAGAGAGTGACACTCAACATCTGCAACCATCCACCGGTGGTGGCGGCCTGATCAACCTCTCCCTGGAGCGGGAACCGGTTGCAGATGCACTGAGAAAGATTGCAGGCAGTGCAGGGCAGAATCTGATTCTCAATGGGGACATTGCAGGGACGACCACCCTTCAGCTGCGTCAGGTCCACTGGAGGGATGCCTTCAATCTGCTGATTGAACAGAACCGGCTTCAACTGCTGGAGCAGGGCGAGATTCTGATCGTCAGCGGTGCTCAACAGCCGCCAGAACCGCTGGAGCCAACCCCTGCCTCCAGCGAGGCCCCATCTGTTGCGCAGAAAGTCCACACGGAGATCATCCCGCTCCACTACTCGGATGCTGCCGACCTGAAGAGGACCCTGGAGAGTGACCAGAAGAACCCCCTGTTATCGCAGAGTGGGGTGCTGGGTGTGGATGAGCGGACCAACTCACTCCTGATCCAGGAGAGCGAGGAGCGGCTGGAACAGATCCGGGCCCTGATCAGGCAGCTGGACACCCCCTCCCGGCAGGTACTGATCGAGTCCAGAATTGTAATTGCTGCCGATGATTTCAGCCATGAGCTGGGGGCACGTCTGGGCTTTACCCATCTGGACTCCGCACAGGAGCAGTGGGGATTCTCCCTCTCCGGCAGCAGTGAGGCAGCCGACAGTGCGCTATCCGGAAACAGGCCCGGAATCGGGGGTGACAGCAGTCGCCTCTCGGTCAACCTTCCGGCCACCAGCCCAGCAGGGCGCATCGGGCTGACACTTGCCAAACTGTCCACCGGAAGCCTGATTGACCTGGAGCTCTCCGCAGCACAGATCGAGGGGCGTACCGAAATCATTGCCAGCCCACAGATCATCACCTCGGATGGCTACGAGGCGATCATCCAGCAGGGTGTTCAGATCCCCTATCGCTCGGATACCCTGAGCGGTGGAACCGATATCAGCTTCAAGGATGCGGTCATGGAGCTGCGAGTTACCCCCCAAATCACCCCGGATCACCGAATTATCCTTACACTACGGGTCAAAAAGGACGCGGTTGGTGCTATCCTTTGCAGCGGATGTGAACCCAGTGTCGACACTCGGGAGGTGAAGACGCGGGTCATGATGGATGATGGTGAGACCCTGGTGATCGGTGGCATCTACGAAGAGCGAAAATCCAGCTCCGAGAACCGGGTTCCCCTGCTTGCCGATCTTCCCGTTATTGGGTCCCTGTTCCAGAACCAAAGTGAGACAGATGGCAAGGGTGAACTCCTCATCTTCATCACCCCATCCATTCTCCCTGAAGAGAAGAGAGCCGGAGAACATTGAGTGGCCAAAAGCAGAACAACAAAGAATATCTTCCTGGTTGGACTGATGGGTGCCGGGAAATCAACCATTGGCAAGAGGCTGGCGGAGTCCATGGGCAAGGAGTTTCTCGACAGCGACCATGAAATCGAGGAGCGTACCGGTGTCTCCATCCCCACCATCTTTGATATTGAGGGAGAGACGGGCTTTCGGGAGCGCGAAAGTGCCATTATTGATGAGCTGACCCGGAAGAAGGGGATTGTCCTGGCAACCGGTGGGGGCGCCATCCTGCGCAGTGAAAACCGCAAGGCCCTGGCCGCCCGTGGTCTGGTTCTCTACCTGAGCGCTACGGTGGAACAGCTGTTTCAGCGCACACGGATGGACCGTAACCGCCCCCTGCTGCAGACCGGAAACCCGAAACAGAAGCTGCAGGATCTGCTGACACAACGCGATCCACTCTACCGGGAGGTTGCTGACCTTGTAGTGGAGACCGATGACCGCTCCGTTCAGCAGGCGATCCCCGAATTGATTGAGAAAATTGAGAAACTATGAATACGCTGGAAGTTGATCTCGGTTCCAGAAGCTACCCAATCCACATTGGATCGGGCCTGCTTGGTGATCCACAGTGGGTTGAGCCCCACATTCGGGGAACGCAGGTGATGATTGTCACCAATGAGACGGTCGCCCCGCTCTACCTTGAAAAAACCAGAGAGGCTTTTCACTCCTACCAGACAGAGCATCTGATTCTGCCCGATGGCGAACAGTACAAGAACCTGGAGACCTGGAACACCATCTTTGACGCCCTGCTGGGTGCACGCTTTGACCGCAAATGCACACTGGTTGCCCTTGGAGGAGGAGTCATAGGAGACATTACCGGCTATGCCGCCGCCAGCTATCAGCGCGGTGTCGACTTTATCCAGATCCCGACCACACTGCTGGCCCAGGTGGACTCCTCGGTTGGCGGCAAGACCGGGGTCAACCACCCGCTCGGAAAGAACATGATTGGGGCCTTCCATCAGCCCCGCTGTGTCATCGCCGATACCGACAGCCTCAATACACTGGATGATCGCCAACTGAGTGCCGGCATTGCCGAGGTCATCAAGTATGGGCTGATCCGTGATCCCGGATTCTTCACCTGGCTGGAACAGAACATGGGGCAGCTGACGGCTCGGGACCCGGCTGCACTCGCATACGCCATTCAGCGCTCCTGTGAAAACAAGGCGCAGGTGGTCGCTGCAGACGAACTGGAGGCGGGGCAGCGTGCCCTGCTCAACTCCGGCCACACCTTTGGCCATGCCATTGAGGCGGGAATGGGATATGGGGCCTGGCTCCATGGCGAGGCCGTTGCTGCCGGAATGGTGATGGCTGCCGACCTCTCCATGCGTCTGGGCTGGATTGAGGGGGGTGATGTGGAACGGCTGCAGCAGCTGCTTCAGCAGGCAAACCTTCCGCTACTTGGCCCTGCCGATCTTGACCCCTCCCGTTATCTGGAGCTGATGGCCGTGGACAAGAAGACGGAGGCGGGCAGGATCCGCCTCGTGTTGCAGAGGCAGATCGGGGAGGCGGTTGTGACCGACCAGTTCCCGCAAGAGAAGCTGCTCGAAACGCTCGCCCACTGCCGCCAGAGTAGCTGATCCAACCCCCTATGGCCGACCCCTGCAATCTTGCCCCCTATGCCGCCCATGACAGCTCTACACGGGGGCGGATTCATCCGGAGGAGAGCCCGGAGTACAGAAGTGCCTTTCAGCGGGATCGGGACCGCATAGTCCACTCCACCGCATTCCGACGGCTGGAGTACAAGACCCAGGTCTTTGTAAACCACGAGGGCGACCTCTACCGCACCCGCCTCACCCACAGCATCGAGGTGGCGCAGATCAGCCGCTCCATTGCACGGACCCTGCGGCTGAATGAGGATCTGACCGAGGCGATTGCACTGGCCCATGATCTCGGCCATACACCATTTGGCCATGCGGGACAGGACGTACTGAACCACTGCATGAGTCCCCATGGTGGATTCGAACACAACTTTCAGTCTCTTCGTGTGGTGGATCACCTGGAGGAGAAGTACGCCCAGTTCCCGGGCCTCAACCTCACCTTTGAATCCCGCGAGGGGATCCTCAAACACTGCAGCGGTGAAAATGCGAAATCACTGGGCGAGGTGGGTGAGCGCTTCCTCAACCGGACCCAGCCCAGCCTGGAGGCCCAGCTGGTCAACCTGGCGGACCAGATCGCCTATAACAACCATGATGTCGATGATGGACTGCGTGCAGGGCTGCTGACCATTGATCAGCTGCAGGAGGTCTCCCTCTTCAGAGAGCAGTATGAGGTCGTGGTTCGGCAACACCCCGATCTCAACCAGAGACGCACTATCCATGAGGTGGTACGGCGCATGATCAACCGGCTGGTGGTTGATCTGATCGAGACCAGCCAGAGAAATATCTCAGAGGCCAACCCTGCAGACATTGATGCGGTGCGACAGCACCCGACCCCACTGATTCAGTTCAGCGGGACGCAGATGGAGCTGAACCGTGAACTGAAACAGTTCCTCTGGAACGGACTCTACCGCCACTACCGTGTCATGCGCATGAGCGCAAAGGCGGAGCGCATCCTTACCGAGCTGTTCCAGGCCTTCATGGATGAGCCCCGGCTGCTGCCCGATGAGCCCTATGGGAGAGTTCAGGGGGATGGTTCTGCGGCACGGGAGAGGAGCTGTGCACGTGTGGTTGCCGACTACATCGCGGGGATGACCGACCGCTACGCGCTCACGGAACACCAACGCCTCTTCAGTGCGCCTGCTCCAACGGTCTAGAAGAAGAGTGGCCTGCCTGAGGATATCGATATGTTGGGGCACCACCTCCCTGACGGGGTGTTACAGAGCGATTGAATAGGGCTCCGTTCCGTCAGAAAGCAGCTTCTGGATCTCCAGTGCAGTCTGCTCAACAAGGTCAGCAGATGGAGGCTCATCACCACACTCCGAGAGTTCTGCGCCAACAAGCATGACCTGCTCCGGCAACGTGTCCAGCACATCTCCCAGGGCAACCGCCTCGGCAACACCTGCAGCATGGGTGGAGAGCGCCCCCCTGGATAGGGCAATCAGTTGATCCCTCCCCAAATGGTGGATTGAGCCGGTCTTCCCCTCTTCTGACAACAGCCCATCAACAAGAATAACCTGCCGGTACCCCTGCATCCGCTCCAGCAGCAGCACCCCGGGGCGATCCTCAGTCAGCAGATCGATGTTGTTTTCATCCCCCAGACCCGGCTGCTGCCGCAGATGGTGGACAACCTGCCATCCAAATCGGTCTTCCCCCAGCGGACTGCCAACACCAATCACCGCCCGCTCCGGTCGGCTCATTTTCGCTCAACCCGAAGTCTCAGAAAGTGGGTTGCACAGGAGATACAGGGGTCATAGTTACGGATCACCTTCTCACCATGCAGCTTGATCTCCTCCTCATCCCGCTCCAGCCCATAGGAGACCAACGATTCACGGAGGTCCTCCTCTATCCGTGCCTGATTCTGGCTGGTTGGGGGTACAATCCTGGCCGACACTACCTTTCCACCCTCATCCACCTTATAGCGGTGCCAGAGGATCCCGCGTGGCGCACAGCTTGCGCCAAATGCAACTCCTGCACGGGGGCTGTATTCACTCCATGGGGCGTCCGGCATCCGGTAGTCGGCAAGCAGCTGTCGCGCCTCATGAAGTGCGGCATAGAGCTCAACGGCGCGGGCGATCACGCTATGGAACATGTTCCGGCTGGGGAACTGAATACCCAGCTCACTGCATAGCGCCCTGACTGTGGCTGGTAGCTGCTCAAAATGGAGGTTAATGCGAGCCAGAGGCCCCACCAGATAGGGACTTCCATCCAGGTGGGCATGAAATGCGGTGGAGTGTGGAACCTGAAATTCTCTGAAACGGGACTCAAAGTCGGCAACCGAAATCTCCAGCCCGCTGTCCGAGATGATCTGCTCTCCAATCATCGGATAACGACCTGGCTCACTCAGGGCTACACTGGTGAACGCCTGCTCATCCTCGGGCAGATCCAGCGTCACCACCCAGCGTAGCAGCGCCTCGGCATCCTCCAGCCCCGCTCCGACCTCAGCAAGCAGACGATCCACCTCCTCCCGGGAGGGGGCATGGTGGAAGCCCCCGATACGAGCCCCAACCGGATGGACCGACCGACCTCCCAACAGGGCGATGAGGCGGTTGCCCAGCCCCTGGAGCCGCAACCCCCTGCTCACCTCGTCCGGATACTCCCTGGCCATCGCGATGGCACTCTCATATCCGAGAAAATCGGGGGCGGCAAGCAGGTGAATATGGAGGCTGTGGCTCTGGACCCACTCCCCGCAGTAGAAGAGTCGGCGCATATCCCGGACCCATGGGGTAACCTCAACCCCGAACAGCCCCTCCAGCGCCTCCACTGCGCTCATCTGGTAGGCCACCGGGCAGATACCACAGATCCTCGCCACCATCTCCGGCACATCCGCAACCGAACGCCCCTCCAGGAACTTCTCAAAGAAGCGGGGGGGCTCATAGATTCTGAGGGAGAGTGAATCAATCTGCTGGTCACGGAGCACCAGATCCAGCGCCCCCTCGCCCTCGATCCGGGCCAACACCGGCACCTCGATACGAATCGTGCGCTCGGAATCAGCCATCCGTCTCCTCCTGTTCCCTGAACTGGGGCGCACCAGAGTGGATCATCCGGAAGCGCTGCTCCACCTCCTCCGGCACCAGCCCCAGCCCCTCCAGCCTGCGCCCCAGAGAGGCTGTATTGGGCTCGGAAACCGGCCCCGTACAGCCATAACAGTCGCGTCCAAATTGGGGGCAGACCGCACCGCACCCACTTCGGGTCACCGCCCCCATGCATGGCGCTCCGGCAGTGACCAGGGTGCAGACCACCCCGCTACGCTTGCAGCTCTGGCAGAGCGCCTCATCCGCTGTTGATGGTGCCACTCCGCGGAGCAGATCAACGATCACGGCAAGCAGCTGTTGCGAACGGATGGGGCAGCCCCACAGCTCAAGATCGACCCTGACATGGTCCGAGATCGGGGTGGAGTAGGCGAGGGTCTGAATGAATTCGGGAGAGGCGTAGAGGCTCTCGCTCCACCCCTCCCCGCCCATGTTTCGTAGCGCCTGGATCCCCCCTGAGGTGGCACAGGCACCAATGGTGATCACCCTTTCCGAGTGCTCTCGAATCTGCCGAATTCGCTCAAGGTCATCTGGCGTGGAGATGCTCCCCTCCACAAAGGCGACAGCCACCTCGGCATCGGGATCGACCATCCCCGCCTCTGCAAAGTGGACAATCTCCACCAGCTCCGCAAGCTGAATCAGCGCCTCACCCAGGTTGAGGAAGGCGAGCTGGCATCCATCACAGGAGCTGAACTTGTGGACGGCGATGCGTGGTCTCATCATGCCCCCCTGACCGCAAGCAGGTCACGGATCTCCGTCCAGTTAAAGACCGGGCCATCCCTGCAGACAAAGCGGCTGCCGATCTGACAGTGGCCACAATAGCCTGCCCCGCACTGCATGTTGCGCTCCATACTGAGCCAGATGGATGGAGAGTCCACCCCCAATCGCTCAAGTGCAACTGCCGCCGAGGTCATCATCCCCTCCGGACCACAGAGCAGTGCAGTGGCCCTTGAGGGGTCGATCTCCATCTCATCGAGATGCTCCGTTACCCGATCGGTATGCCAGGGCCAGGGGGCAGAGGGCTCGCTGGTACAGAGAAGTACCTGGGTATCCTCCATTCTCTGCCAGCGCTCAAAGCGGTCCGAATAGATCAGGTCACTGCAGTGGCGCACCCCCTCCACAATGGCCACACGGCCATACCGCTTTCGGCGACGCTTGATATGCGACAGTGCGGAGACCACCGGGGCACACCCTACCCCACCGGTTACAACCACAATGTCACGACCTCTCGCCTGCTCCATCGGCCAGCCGCGCCCAAAGGGGCCACGCAGCCCGATCACATCCCCCTGCTGAAGCTGTTCCAGCCCCTTTGTGACCCGTCCCACTCCACGAATGGTGTGGTCCAGCAGGTGACTGTTTCTGTCATCGGAGACGATGGAGATCGCCACCTCTCCGACACCATGCAGATAGACCATGTTGAACTGCCCGGGCTCAAACCGGTATTGGCGCCGATGACGCTCATCCAGCAGACGCAGACGCAGGGTAAAGACCGAACTGCTCTCCTGCCGCCGCTCAACAATCTCGGCCTCCATTGGAATTCGGTCTGAAGCCTCCATCAACCCCCCTCCACCGAGCTGGCAAATGTTGAGGACTCCTCAACCAGGTTGATTCCAACTGGGCACCAGGTGATGCAGCGTCCACACCCAACACAGCCGCTCTCCCCAAACTGATCATGCCACCCTGCCAGCTTGTGGGTCAGCCATTGACGGTAACGCTCACGGATCCCCGCACGCACCGGCCGTCCATGAATCATGCTGTGCTCTGCAGTGAAGCAGGAGTCCCAGGCCCGCTGGTGGACACTGTGCTCCAGCTCCAGTGATGGAACCTCCTCCTCACGGTGACAGAAACAGGTGGGGCAGACTGCTGTGCAGTTACCACACCCCAGACAGCGCTCTGCAACCCTCTCCCATTGCGGGCTCTCCTCCTGTCCGGTGAAGAGGGGGCGGAAATCAGCCGCTGCAATCCCCTGCCGCTGCACGGCTCCCGCCTGCGCAAGCGCCTCTCGTGAGCGCTCAACCAGCTTCGGTGGAGGCGGCGAGAGAGTGAGCTTCTCCATGATCTCTTCACCCTGCAGAGTGCCGGCATTGATGAGGAACCCCTCGCCGAGCTCATGCAGTCGCAGATCATACCCGCCACCAGCCTCTGGCCCACTGCCGGTAGATGCACAGAAGCAGTTGTCCGATGGATGTGTACAGTCAACGGCAATCAGCAGAAGGTTTTCACGCCGCTCCCGATACCATGGATCCTCTCCATCCGGACGGAGAAAATGGCGATCCATCCGCTCCACTGCCGCCAAATCACACCCCCTCACCCCGAGTACAGCCAGTGGGGCAACCGCGGGCAGAGAGGGGCTGAACTCGATCCTCCCCTCGGCCGTCCTTGTTGCGCTCCAGAGATTCTCATGGGGAGGGAAGAGAAGTGGCTTGAGTGCGGTGGGGCCATTGGCCCAACCAAAAAAGAGGTGGCTGTCGTGATCCCTCAGACGGTAGCTGCCCGCTGACTGCTGATCAGAGAGACCTCGTGGCAGATCATGAATGGAGTCCACGGCTCGGTAGAGAATGGCCCCATCCTCTACCTTTGGAGCGATAGTGCTGTAGCCACTGCTCTGCAGGGCGTGCAGCAGACCCTCAAGCTGGTTGTGTGGAAGAAACTGGGGGAGACCTCCGCTATCCATTCCGCTCTCTATCCCCCATTCAGATCATCACCGATCCAGACGATCTTTTTCGATACCAGGGGATGAACCCAGCAGAAAGAGTATTCTGAAAACAGCCCAGACCCCAAGCAGCAGTGGCAACAGATGATCGAGGCTGGTAAAGAGATGAACTGCTCCATCCAGCAGTGTGCCGGTATGTGCTGCCCCGGTATGTGCCTCGAGCTGAAGAGAGATGGCCAGCAACCAGATGGCCAATACGGTTTTGTAGATATTGCTCATCATTCCATTCTTGCCGTTCAGCTTACCCCCATTTGGGTCATCTTCTCAACCAGGGAATGGATAGTATCTGAACATTTTCTATTGCCCTGATAAAGTGCAATACTAGGAGGCTGTCGCAACAGGACGGAAAAACTACAATGAGGTAAACCATGCATGAGCTCACTGTCTGCCAATCCATCCTCTCCCAAGTTGAGCCAATCGCCAGAGAGAAGGGGATGCTGGTCTCGGTCGTACACATTCAGGTTGGCCCTCTCTCTGGGGTAGAGATTCCACTGCTTGCCAATGCATGGACCATTGCACGAACCGGCACCTTCGCCTCCGGTGCACGGCTTGAGGTTGAGGAGATGCCAATCACCATCGAGTGTAAAGTATGTGACCAAAAGGGGGTGGCAACCGCCAACCGGATGGTCTGCAGCCACTGTGGCGAGTGGAGAACCCGGCTGATTAGTGGTGATGAGATGCTGTTGAGGAGTATCGAGCTCGAAAGGGTGAGTGAGCAAACGATGGAGAAGAGTAATGTGTGACACCTGTGGATGCAACATCACACCGGGCAACGAACATCTGGTGATGGAGAGCGGCAAGCTCTCCCATACCAGCAGTGGGAGTGAGGCGGTGGAGATACTGCAGGGGCTGCTTCACGAGAATGATCACCAGGCCGCCCACAATCGGGGCCATTTTGACCGCCATCAGGTTCTTGCCATTAACCTGATGTCCTCACCCGGAGCCGGAAAGACCGCTCTGCTTGAGGCAACCATTGATCTCCTTGGGGAGGAGTTGCGCATCGGTGTGGTTGAAGGAGATCTGGCGACCGAGAATGATGCTGACCGCATCCGCAGCAAGGGGGTTCCCGCCTGCCAGATCTCAACAGGCAGTGCCTGTCATCTGGATGCCCATATGGTCCATGATGCACTCCACCAACTCTCCCTTGATGATCTCGACATTCTCTTTATTGAGAATGTTGGAAATCTGGTCTGTCCGGCCAGCTTTGACCTCGGGCAGCACCGGAATATCACCCTGCTCTCCGTTACCGAGGGTGACGACAAGCCTGCAAAATATCCGGTGATCTTTCGTGCGGCCCATTTGATGCTCCTGACCAAAACCGATCTGCTTCCCTATCTTGATGCGTTTGATCCCGCTCGTGCCGAACACTATCTGCGCCAGCTCTCCAACCCTGCCGAGATGATCTCCCTCTCTGCCAGGGACGGCAATGGCATGGATCGCTGGATCGAGTGGCTGCGCAATGAGATCAGCCACTATCGCGATCGTCTCTCCAGTGAAGAGACACTAACACCTCGGTTGCAGCCAGACGGCATTGCACAACATCAGCACCACTCCCGCCGCTAACCGGACAATCAGCCACCATGTGTCTTGCCCTGCCAGCCCAAATAGTAGAGATTGACCCCGGTAGCAATTCGGCAATCGTCTCTCTTGATGGGGTTCGGAAGGAGATCTCTCTCGCCCTGGTTGAGGATGTCGGTATTGGAGACTATGTCCTTCTCCATGTGGGGTATGCACTGAGCAGGGTAAGCGAGGATGAGGCCAGACGCACCCTGGCCCTCTTTGCCGAGATCGACGGTGAGAAGCCTCATGAAGTACATTGATGAGTTCCGCTCTGGTGATCTGGCAAGGACGCTTGCTGCCCGTATCCGGAAAGAGTCCAATCCGGAGCGGCAATACAACCTGATGGAGTTCTGCGGTGGCCACACCCACGCCATCTTCCGTTATGGTATCCACGATCTGATGCCCGAGAATGTCCGGTTCGTCCATGGCCCCGGATGCCCTGTATGCGTCCTGCCAACGGGAAGAGTTGACCAGGCCATCCAGCTGCTGGAAAACGAGGATGTCATCCTCTGCAGTTACGGAGATCTGCTGCGGGTGCCGGCCAGTGGCCGGAAAAGTCTGCTCAAGGTCAAGGCTGCAGGTGGGGATGTGCGCATGGTCTACTCCACACAGGATGCCCTCCGTATCGCCAGGGAGAACCCCGAACGTCAGGTCGTCTTCTTTGCAATCGGATTCGAGACCACCACCCCGCCAACCGCGGTTGCCATTCAGCAGGCATCTGACGAGGGGATAAGGAACTTTTCGGTCTTCTGCAACCATCTGCTCACTCCGGCAGCGATTCAGAACATTCTCGAATCTCCTGAGGTGCGTGAGATTGGAACGGTCTCGATCGACGGGTTTCTTGGCCCCGCCCATGTCAGCGCCATTATCGGGAGCCGCCCCTACGAGTTCTTTGCCGAGGAGTTTCAGCGCCCTGTTGTCATTGCAGGCTTTGAGCCACTGGATGTGATGCAATCCACATTGATGCTGATACGTCAGCTCAACGCGGGGCGCTACGAGGTCGAAAATGAGTACAGCCGGGTGGTTACCCGGGAGGGCAACCGCAAGGCGCAGGCACTGGTTGCTGAGCTCTTCGAGTTGCGCCCACTGTTTGAGTGGAGGGGGCTCGGTGATCTCCCCTACAGTGCCCTGCGGATCAACCGGCGCTACCGTGATTTTGACAGCGAGAGACGCTTTGAACTGCCGGAGAGCAGCTCATCGGAGATCAAGGGATGTGAATGCCCCTCCATTCTGCGTGGTGCAAAACGGCCCAGCGACTGCAAGCTGTTTGGCGCGGCCTGCACCCCGGAGAACCCGATGGGCTCCTGCATGGTCTCCTCCGAGGGTGCCTGCGCCGCCTACTGGAGCTATGGCCGTTTCCGTCAACAGTAACTGGATTTCAGAATGACCGTTACCCATAATTTTCTCAAGATTCTGGCTGCCCTCACATGGTACACCGGAGGGGTTGTTCTGGCACTGAAAGGTGGAGCCCTTCTGACAGAGGCGGCCCTCCTCTCTCCGAAACAGGGGTGGACATGGCTGGCTCTCGCTGGCGGAATCTCCCTTGGAGTATTGAAGGCACGATATATCTTCATCAATAATTGCAGGAGAAACCTGGATAGAATAGCCTCTTTGACAGAGCCCAGAATCTGGCAGTTTTACAGACCTGGATTCTTTCTGTTTTTGGCCCTTATGATCATTGCTGGAGCCACCCTTTCAACCCTCTCTCATGGCAACTACAGTACCCTGATCACTGTGGCCACAGTGGACATCAGTATTGCCACCGCACTGCTGGGAAGCAGCCATATTTTCTGGAGATGATGGAGCACAAAACAATTGACATGACCCATGGCGCTGGCGGACGCGCCATGGCACAACTGATTGATGAGCTCTTTGTCCACCATTTTGACAATGAGCTGTTACGCCAGGGCAATGATCAGGCCTCATTCCCCATCCCCAGGGGGCGCATGTCCATCAGCACCGATGGCCATGTCATCTCCCCGCTCTTCTTTCCTGGTGGAGATATCGGATCACTCTCCATCCACGGAACCCTCAATGATGTCGCCATGTCCGGGGCACGCCCCCTCTACCTCTCTGCAGGCTTCATCATCGAAGAGGGTTTTCCGCTGGCCGATCTGGAGAGCATTGTAAGGTCGATGGCTGAGGCCTCCAGAGCAGCTGGGGTCCCTGTAGTGACCGGAGATACCAAGGTGGTGGAACGGGGCAGCGGGGATGGGGTCTTTATCACCACCACTGCGGTGGGAATCATCCCGGATGGGGTCAACATCTCCGGGGATCGTGCCGTACCGGGCGATGCAATAGTGATCAGCGGCAATATCGGAGAGCATGGTGTCGCCATCCTCTCCAGTCGGGAGAATCTGGATTTTGAGACCACAATCCAGTCGGACTCTGCAGCGCTCCACGGATTGATTGGGGAGATGGTTCAGGCCGCCCCCAACATCCACGCCCTTCGTGACCCGACCCGTGGGGGGCTGGCCACCACCCTGAACGAACTGGCCCGGCAGTCCGGGGTTGGGATGAGAATCAGAGAGAGTGCCATTCCAATAGATCCAGCCGTCACTGCGGCATGTGAACTGCTTGGACTTGATCCGCTCTATGTTGCCAATGAGGGGAAGCTGGTCTGCATCTGTTCGGCAGTGGATGCCCCCGATCTGCTCTCACTGATGCAGAGCCATCCACTGGGGAAAAATGCATCGATCATTGGCGAGGTCGCCGAGGACCCCCATCAGTTTGTCCAGATGGAGACGCTCCTGGGTGGAAACCGTGTAATCGACTGGCTCGCCGGTGAACAGCTGCCACGAATCTGTTGATAGATGAATATTCTCCTTCTGGTCCATAGCTTCAACAGTCTGAGCCAGCGGCTGTTCGTCGAGCTGACCGAGCAGGGACATACTCTCTCGGTTGAGTTTGACATCAATGATCAGGTCACTGCAGAGGCTGTAACACTCTTCAGGCCATCCCTGATCATTGCCCCATTCCTGAAACGCCCCATTCCCGAGGCAATCTGGAAGAAGGTACCCTGTCTGATCATCCACCCCGGCCCGCCGGGAGACCGTGGCCCCTCGGCGCTGGATTGGGCGATCCTCAACGGGGAGAGAGAGTGGGGCGTCACTGTACTGCAGGCCAACGAGATCCTGGATGGAGGAGATATATGGGCCCACGAGAGGTTCCCGATGCGGATGGCAGCCAAGAGCAGCATCTACCGGCAGGAGGTTGTCGAGGCGTCCGTTAGCGCCGTCATGAATGCGGTTGAGCGGATCTCCAGTGGCACGCATCGTCCTCAGCCACAGCACTCTCTCTCCGCAGTGCCGCACCGGGGTGCACACCCACTGGCAACACAACAGGATCGGGCCATCGACTGGAAGAGGGATGACCAGCAGGCGGTGTTGAGAAAGATCCGCTCGGCGGATGGCCTCCCCGGGGTGCTGGACCGGATCGGTGGCCGGAACCTCTCCCTCCATGATGCATACCCGGAGTCCAGTCTCAGTGGAGAGGCTGGCGCCATCATTGCCCGCTCAGGGCCTGCCATCTGCCGTGCAACAGCCGATGGCAAGGCGGTCTGGATCGGGCGACTTCGTGACAGCGAGAGCACCCACCCCTTCAAGCTGCCCGCAACAGCGGTGCTCTCTGCAGAGCTTGAGGGGTTGCCCGAGACCACTGCAACCCTGGATGGGAAGAGCGGATTCAGTGAGATCCGCTACCGGCAACAGGGTGAGATCGGTCTGCTCCGCTTCTCCTTCCACAACGGCGCAATGGGAAGTGAACAGTGCCAACAGCTGCTCTCCGCCTACCGGCATGCAAAACAGCAGGATACCCGTGCCATTATCCTCCTCGGCGGCGAGGAGTACTGGTCCAATGGAATGGATCTGAACCAGATTGAGGCCGCCGAGCGTGCTGCTGATGAGTCCTGGATGAACATCAATGCGATGGATGACCTTGCGCTGGAGATCATTGAGACCGACAACCAGCTCACTTTCAGTACACTCCAGGGGAATGCGGCGGCCGGGGGTCTCTTTCTCGCCCGTTGCGCAGACTACCTCTGGGCAAGAGAGGGGGTCGTTCTCAACCCCCACTACAGGGATATGGGCAACCTCTACGGCTCCGAATACTGGAGCTATCTGTTGCCCCGTTATGCGGGGGAGGCAAACGGAGAAAAGATCATGAAGAGCCGTCTGCCCATGGGGGGGACGGAGGCGACCAGGCTGGGGCTGGTGGATGCCGTCTTTGGCTGCAGTCGAGAGCAGTTCATAGAGCACTCCATCGAGAAGGTGGGAGAGATGATCAGGCCGCCCCTGTTCAGCAAGCTGTTACACGACAAACAGCAGCGTAGAACGGAGGATGAGTCCCGGCAGCCGCTGGCAGACTATCGCCAACGGGAGCTGGAACAGATGCGCATGAACTTCTATGGATCTGACCCCAGCTACCATATTGCCCGCTACAACTTTGTCCACAAGGTACCGAAATCACGCACCCCTCTGACTCTCGCCATCCATCGCAGGGTATCGGGCGGCTGAAGATGGAGAGCGCCATACTGGGGAGATCTATCCATATCAATGGAGTCGTCCAGGGGGTTGGGTTCCGTCCCGCAGTCTGGAAACTTGCAAGAGAGAACCAACTGGTTGGCTCTGTCCGGAATGGTGGTGCCGGGGTCCTGATCGAGGCATGGGGAACCGAATCTCGCATCGACCACTTTCTGCAACAGCTGCAGGCCGATCCACCACCGCTGGCCACCATTAAGCAGATCCATACCACACCACTCACAACGAATCCTCCGGAGCAGTTCACCATTGCCGGAAGTGCGGCGGGAAGGGCAGCAACCGGGGTGGCCGCTGATGCAGCCAGCTGCCCGTACTGCATTGACGAGGTGATGGAGCCGGACAACCGTCGCTACCGCTACCCCTTCACCAACTGTACCCACTGTGGGCCCCGGCTCTCCATCATCCGCTCCATACCCTATGATCGGGAAAACAGCTCAATGGCCCCCTTCACCATGTGTGCTGCCTGTCAGGAGGAGTACGACGACCCGGAAGATCGCCGTTTTCATGCACAGCCAAACTGCTGTCCCGAATGTGGCCCACAGCTCTGGCTGGAGGAGCGGTCCGGAGAGACTCCACCGTCCAGGGAGGGCGGTTTGGATCCGATAGAGCAGACCGCGACTCTCCTCCGGAAAGGGAAGATCGTCGCCATCAAGGGGGTTGGGGGGGTCCATCTCGCCTGTGATGCAACCAATGAGGAGGTGGTGGCTGAGCTGAGGAGACGAAAACAGCGAGGGCGCAAACCCTTTGCCGTGATGGCAAGAAATTGTGAGATGGCACAACGCTACTGCACCCTCTCACCGACTGAGCGGGAGCTGCTGGTGAGTTCCACGGCCCCCATTGTGGTTCTGCAGCAGGGGGGAGAACCACTTGCCCCATCAGTCTCCCCCATCCAGCAGGGTATTGGTCTGATGCTCCCCTACACCCCACTCCACCATCTGCTGATGGAGGGGGTGGAATTCCCGATCGTCCTCACCTCGGGAAACCGTGCCAGTGAGCCGCAGTGCATCAGCAATGAGGAGGCGCGCAGGGAGCTGGCCGGGATTGCCGACTACTGGCTCCTCCATGACCGCGAGATTGTCAGCCGGGTGGATGATTCAGTAATCCAGGTGGTCGATGGCACCCCCAGAACCCTCCGCCTTGGTCGTGGAATGGCTCCAGCCCCAGTCACACTGCCCGGTGGCTTTGAAGCGAGCCCTCCCCTTCTGGCTATGGGGGGGGCGCTGAAAAACGGCTTCTCCCTGCTGCAACATGGCCGTGTCACATGCTCACAGTACATGGGGGATCTGGAGAACAGCAGAACCCTCAGGGAGTACCAGAGAACCATGCACCTCTACCAGGAGCTGTTCGGCCACCACTCACAAACGGTTGTGGTTGATCGGCACCCCGACTACCTCTCATCACAACTTGGCAGAGAGTGGGCACAGCAGCAGGGTCTCTCCCTGCTCGAGGTTCAGCACCACCATGCCCATATTGCATCCTGCATGGTGGAGCACGGAGTCCCTCTCGACGCTCCCCCCCTGCTTGGAATCGCAATGGATGGCCTCGGTTATGGAGAGCGGGGAGAGATCTGGGGTGGTGAGTTCCTGGTTGCGGACTACCGAGGTTTCCAGCGGGTCGGCAATCTGGCCCCCACTGCACTGCCTGGGGGAAACAGGGCTGCCAGAGAGCCCTGGCGCAACAGTTATGCACACCTTGCCGCCGCCTCTGGATGGAAGCAGATCACCCAGGCCCACCCCGATCTGGAGATTGTCCACTACCTGGAGACAAAGCCGCTCGGAACCCTTGGGAAAATGGTTCGGCAGGGGGTGAACAGTCCACTCTCCTCCTCCTGTGGAAGATTGATCGATGCGGTGGCGGCAACACTGGGGTTCTGCAGGGAGTCGATCACCTTTGAGGGTGAGGCCGCCATTGAACTGGAATCCGCCGCCACGCCCCACTTCGCTGAACAGGAGCGAGATGGTTACCCCTTTCAATTGCAACAGGATAACGGACAGACGGAGATCGGCTGGAGGCCGATGTGGGAGGGCATCCTCCATGACCTTGAACAGGGTGCCGTAGCGGGGGTTATCGCTGCGCGCTTCCATCAGGGGTTGATTGATGCAATTACGGAGACCGCAACAGTGCTCTGCCAAACCCATGACATTGACCGGGTCGCCCTCGGAGGGGGGGTATTTCAAAACCGCCTTCTGCTTGAAGGGATCACGAAGAAGCTGGAGAGAAAAGGGCTTGCAGTCCTCTCACCACAGCAGATCCCTGCAAATGACCAGGGAATTGCCATTGGGCAGTGCGCCATTGCTGCAGCAATCCTCCTGCAACAAAACCGTCCTTGACCCAACAATAGAACCGACGGCCTTGCAGGGGCTGCTCCAAAAAAACTCGGGCCATCCACCCGTTACCGGATGGATGGCCCGCCATTCGTACAACCCTATTTTAAGAGTAGCGGTATAACTAGTTGTTTTTCGCCCCCTGATTCACCCAGGCACGGATGGTCTTCTGATCCTTCTCGGAGAGGGGCTCCTTGTGGTGGGGCATCGCAATGGATGGGTCCGCCTTGCCCTCAACCAGACGATTCAGGGTGCTGTTGATTGCTTGTCCTGGGCTCACGATAGGACCATGCTTGGTCCCCTTCATCAGCGTGTCATAGTCCGAGAGATCCAGGCCACTCGCCTGAATGCCTTCACCCATAGGATTGATATGACACTCCGCACAGTTCGCCTTGATGATGGGCATCACATCTGCCTGGTAACCCACCTCTCTCTCTCCACAGCCGGTCAGTAGTGATACTGAGGCGACGGCAAGGATCCCTTGAGCCAAAAGAACTGAATATTTGCGCATGACTTTCTCCCTAAAGCGATTAACTGTTTTTTCCACGTTCACCATTAGCTAATAATAGTGAATATACTGCCTATAACTTTAACTATAGTACGTTCCAAATTCATTTCAAGCGATGAATAGTTACTGCGCCAAGTATAACCAGATTGAAATAAGAGACAAACCCCTGTGATCCATTGATGCGGAAAACTGCGCCACATTTCTCAAGAATTCACCATCATTGGCCGATACTGTTTACAGCTCTTGAGGCCTCGCGCTATATTGATGACCAGTACTCAAACCCATAACAGCAGCCAGCCACTTCTCGTATGCGCATCTACATGCAGACCCCACCAGTTGATGGAGCCCCTCCACGTTTCTATCAGCTACAGATTCAGGAGGATCTGATTGACGGCTGGACCCTGATTCGTGAGTCTGGGGTTCAGGGAGGGCGCAGCAGCTACAAGGAGGCCCACTTTGAGTGCCGAGAGGATGCAGAAGAGGCGCTCCTCTCCCTTCGGGATCAACAGCTGCGAAAAGGGTACCAGACCACCTTTGCAACCGGAATGACCGGCAGCACTTCACCCACTGATTCATAACAGGTTTTGCCAGCCATACAGCGGCATGCCTGTTGACAATCAAGTATTCTCTGGAATACAATGCGTACCATATTATCTGACAGAATTGGAACCAATACCCATGAGAAAATCACTGATAAACCACGCCGTTACGCCCCTTCTGGTGCTCCTCTCCGCTGCCATTGCCGTAACCGAGGTGGCCGCAGAGGAGTTTGTGGCCGCCAAAAGCAGTCGTGTTGGCGCAATGATCTCCCTCGGCGGGACCGTAATCCCCCACCGTGAGGTTAACCTGGTGGCAAAGATGCCCGGAGATGTCCTCTTTATCGCAGGTGAGGAGGGAGACTCCTTCAAGAAGGGGGAGCGGCTGGCAAGCCAGGATATCGATGCAATGCTGGCAAAACGGGCCCAGGCAGAGGCACAGCTTGCCAGTGCCGAGGCGGGGATCCGCAATGCCCAGATGCAGCTGCGCAACGAGGTCGAGAACCCCAACTCCCAGCCCAACGTGATGATGGGTGGACTCCCCAGCATGATGACCATGTTCTCCAACCCGATGAGAAATCTGAGTGGGCGCGGAGACTCCGCCATCCAGCGCCAGACCAACCTCTACGGCATGAACGTCCAGGTGGAGACTGCGCAGAACGCCTATGATCAGGCCCTTGCTGCCATCCGCGAGCTGGATGAGAACATCGAACAGGCCACCATCATCGCCCCCTTCGATGGCGTGATTCTGAGAAAGATGGTTGAGGTCGGGCAACCCGCACAGCCTGGCGTCCCCCTGTTTCTGTTTGGTGACACCAGCAAATTGCAGCTCCGTGCAGAGGTCCCTGCCCGCCTGGTTGAGGGACTCCACAAGGGAATGCAGCTGAGTGCACGCCTGGATCAGAGTGGCGCGATTGTCCCCATTACCGTTTCACGCATCTTCCCAATGGCGGACATGATGGGCCATACCGTCACCGTCAAGTTCAACATTGCAGCTGGCGCTCCAGCAGCACCGGGCATGTACACCGAGATCATGATTCCGGATCCCACGGCAGGTGCAACCAATCTGGTAACGGTCCCCCACTCGGCCATTGTCTGGCGCGGCAGTCTTCCCGCCATCTTTGTTCGCAGAGAGGAGGGCTCCCTCGAGATGCGTCTGGTACGGATTGGAGATATCGCTGATAACGGATGGCAGAGTGTGCTCTCCGGGGTCCGTGTGGGTGACATCGTACTGGTCAACCCATCCTCCACCACCACCTCCAATAGATAACAACCGACCATGACTGACCAAAAAGAACCAACGGAAGGAGAGGAGCGTCCTCAGGATGCGACGGATCTAACACAGCAGGCGTCGTCCGAACAGACAAAACAGGCAACAACGGAGAATGGCGAGGCCGCCGATCTCGGTTTCGCCGGTCGTCTGGCAGACTCCTTTATCCACTCCCCGCTCTCTCCCCTGCTCTTCATTGCAATGATGGCGGTGGGAATCTGGGGGCTGATTGCAACCCCCCGTCAGGAGGATCCCCAGATCTCGGTTCCGATGATCGATATCTTCTTCCCGGCACCCGGCCTCTCGTCCGGCGAGGTGGCCAACCAGATCATCGACCCCTTTGAACGGGTACTGAGCGAGATCCCGAATATTAAGCATGTCTACTCCGCCAGTGACCGTGAGTACGGAATCGTCACCATCCAGTTTGAGGTGGGTGAGCCGATGGGCCCCTCCATTGTCCAGGTTCACAGCAAGATACAGTCCAACCTGGATCTGCTGCCCAAGGGGATCAAGCCCCCGATGGTCAAACCCAAGGAGGTGGATGATGTCCCCTCCGTCACCCTGACGCTCTGGTCAGAGGAGGTTGATGATGAGTACCTGAGGACACTCGGTGTCAGTGTGCTACAGCACCTCAAGCAGCTGCCACAGACCGGCGTTGGTTTTGTTACCGGTGGTCGCTCCCGTCAGGTGCGGATCGAGGTTCTGCCGGAACGGCTGGCCGGTTTCGGCGTCAGCCCGGGTCAGATTGTCCACGCGGTACAGACCGCAAACACCGGCCATACCGTGGGCACCATCGAGATGCAGGACCACTTCTTCTTTGTTGAGTCTGGCGGTTTTCTCTCAAGAGTTGAGGAGCTCAACCAGCTGGTGGTTGGGCAACATCGTGGAACCCCTGTATTCCTGAGAGATGTTGCAAAGGTATCCGAAGGCCCCCAGGAGACCAAGGAGATTGTCACCTTCTCTACCGGCCTCTCCAGCCCCCATGAGACCCCGGTCCAGGATGCAGCAGCAGTCACCATTGCCCTGGCCAAGCAGCGTGGCTCCAATGGTGTTACCGTGGTCAACCGCATTCTTGATGAGGTCGACAACAACCTGAAGGGATACCTGATTCCCGACAATGTCCATGTCGAAGTGACCCGAAACTACGGAGAGAGTGCCAACACCAAGGTCAACGACCTGCTCTTCAAGCTCTTTGTGGCCACTGGCGCGGTGACCTTCCTGGTCTGGCTCAGCCTTGGCATCAAGCCCTCCATCGTTGTCCTGCTGACCATTCCCGTGGTTCTGGTAGGTACCGTTTTCGTCTCCATGTTGATGGGTTACACCATTGATCGGGTCAGCCTTTTTGCCCTGATCTTCTCCATCGGCTTCCTGGTCGACAATGCCATCGTGATCGTTGAAAACATCTATCGGCGCTGGCTGATGGCAGGCACCCGGGATACCCGTACTGCAGTGGATGCGGTTCGTGAGGTGGGCAACCCCACCGTTCTTGCAACCTATACAGTGGTCGCCGCACTGATCCCGATGGGATTTGTCTCCGGCATGATGGGCCCCTATATGGAGCCGATTCCGGCACTGGGTTCCGTTGCGATGCTGCTCTCGCTCTTTGCGGCACTGGTCTTTGCCCCCTGGCTGGCGATGCGTATCGTCCCCAGCATGGAGAAGCTTCACAAGATGGAGGCGCGTGACGAGAAGGTGGATGAGATGCTGGATGGATTCTTCCGCAAGGTGATCCTCTCTCTGGTAAACCACAAGACGCTGGGGTGGGGTTTCCTGATGGGGCTGATTGTCAGCTTCTTTGGTGCCATGTACCTCTTCTACAACACCACTGTTCCGGTGAAGATGCTCCCTTTTGACAACAAATCCAACTTCAGTGTGGTGATCGACATGCCGGATGGCACCGCACTGCCCACAACCGCCAACTTTACCCGCCGGGTTGCAGCAGAGCTTGCCGATATCGAGGAGATTGTCGCCTCCCAGAACTATGTAGGTACCGCACAGCCCTTCGATTTCAATGGACTGGTTCGCCACTACTATCTCCGCCAGTTCCCATGGCAGGCAGAGATTGCCATTCAATTGACCGACAAGACCCTGCGCGACCGAACCAGCCATGAGATTGCAAGCGAGGCACGCAAGCGACTGCAACCGATTGCACAGGCCGAAGGGGTTGCCCTGACCGTGGTCGAGATGCCGCCCGGCCCTCCGGTTCTGCAGACTGTGGTTGCCGAGGTCCATGGCCCGGATGCAGAGACCCGGCGTCAGGTTGCTGAGGAGCTGACGCAGATCTTCCGCGAATCGGGGATCATCGACGATGTGGACAATCTGATGCGCAGCCCAATGGAGACCTGGCGCTTTGTCATCAATCGCGAGAAGGCCTCCCGACAGGGGATCTCCGTGGAGACCATCAACCAGCACCTGGCGATGGTGATGGGCGAGTTCGAGGCCGCCTCCATCTTCCAGTCACTGATTCTGGAGCCCACCTATATCGTGATGACCATCCCGATCGAGAAGCGCTCCCACCTCCACCGCCTGGGTGATCTTCCGGTAATGACCATGGATCAGCGCACCATCCCGCTCTCGGAGCTGGGTGAGTTCGTCAAGGTTCAGCGCGACCCGATCATCTTCCACAAGGATCTGAGAAAGGTTGAGTTTGTGGTTGGTGATGCCGTGGGTCGCCTCGGTGCCCCCATCTACGCAATGCTCGATGTGGAGCGTATCCTGGAAGAGAAGGGGTATACAACCCCGGATGGTGTTGAGCTGAGAAGCGGTGAATACACCGGGGCACCCGCAGACGACAAGCAGACAGGATTCGAGTGGAGCGGTGAGTGGACCGTAACCTATGAGACCTTCCGTGACATGGGGATCGCCTTCGGTGTTGCCCTGGTCGGAATCTACATGCTGGTGGTATGGGCCTTTGGCAACTTTGTGATTCCCGCCATCATCATGTCCCCCATCCCGCTGACCCTGCTGGGAATTGTCCCCGGCCACTGGCTGCTGGATGCGGAGTTTACCGCCACATCGATGATCGGCTGGATCGCCCTGGCCGGTATCATTGTCAGAAACTCCATCCTGATGGTGGACTTCACAATGCACGCCTTCCGCACCGGCACCCCGCTGCTGGATGCCGTGATTCTCTCGGCAAAATACAGAACCCGCCCCATCCTGATTACCGCACTGGCACTGGTTCTGGGTTCCGCCGTGATCCTGACCGATCCAATCTTCCAGGGGATGGCAGTCTCCCTGCTGTTTGGGGTCTTTATCTCCACCCTGCTGACACTGATTGTGATCCCTCTGGGCTGTATCAGTGCCGGTGAAAATGTCTTTATGGAGGCCAAGGATCTGGAGGAGGATCAGCCGTAACAGCGGAAACATCCTCATCTTCTGAAAGGGCATTGAGAGGCACCCCCTCCAATGCCCTTTTTCTTTGTCTGGACAAGGAGAAACACCCCTTGAAAAGAGGCAAAATCGGCCCAGAAAATTGAATAAAAGGGGCTGCTGTTCTATACTTGCCGGCCGATTTTTGGGTGGATCACGGGATTCACCCGCCATATTGATAACAGACAGCAATGAACAGATCTGAGAAGAAGCAGCACTCCTTTGGCCCCCTCTACCGCCCCGAATTTGAACGGGACAATTGTGGATTCGGCCTGATTGCCCACATGGATGGCAACCCCAGCAACGGGCTGGTAGAGACCGCCATCGACTCCCTCAACCGCATGACCCACCGTGGCGCCATTGCGGCCGACGGAAAATCGGGGGATGGCTGTGGACTGCTGATGAAACAGCCTGCCGGCTTCATGAGGATTGTTGCCGAAGAGCAGGGATACCAGCTCAGTGACAATTTTGCTGTGGGCATGCTCTTCCTGAGCCAGGATGGAGAGAAGGCGGACACTGCCAGGACCACACTGGAGCAGAACCTCGCCGCCCAGGGGCTGGAGGTGCTGGGCTGGCGCACCGTTCCCACTGATGCAGAGAGCGCCTGTGGCGAGCATGCACTGGCCATCCTGCCCCAGATCGAGCAAATCTTTGTCAATGCACCGGATGGAATGGATGCAGTCCACTTTGAGCGTGCCCTCTTCATCGCCCGCCGCCAGACCGAGAAGAGTATTGAGCCCGAGGATGATACCTTCTACATCCCGAGCCTCTCCTCCCGCGTCATCTCCTACAAGGGGCTGGTGATGCCGGAGTATCTGCCGGTCTTCTACCAGGATCTGAAGGATCCACGTTTTGAGTCGGCACTCTGTGTCTACCACCAGCGTTTTGCCACCAACACCCTGCCCCAGTGGCGACTGGCACAGCCCTTCCGTCAACTGGCCCACAATGGTGAGATCAATACCGTTCAGGGCAACCGCAACTGGTCCGTTGCCCGTGCGATGAAATTCGAGACCCCGCTGATCCCGGACATGGATGCGGTACGACCACTGGTCTCGATGACCGGCTCCGACTCCAACAGCCTCGACAACATGCTGGAGGCGCTGCTGATGGGCGGGATGGACATCTTCCGTGCCATGCGCCTGCTGATTCCGCCCGCATGGCAGAACATCGAGCAGATGGACCCCAATCTGCGTGCCTTCCATGAATACAACTCGATGCACATGGAGCCATGGGATGGCCCGGCCGGTATCGTACTGACCGATGGCCGCTATGCCGCCTGTACCATGGACCGCAATGGTCTGCGCCCCGCACGCTGGGTGATCACCAGGGATCGCCACATCACTCTGGCCTCCGAGATCGGTGTCTATGAGTATGCACCGGAGGATGTGGTACAGAAGGGGCGCCTCGGCCCCGGGCAGATGATCGCGGTCGATACCGCAACAGGGAAGCTGCTGCTCCCCGGCATGATCGATGATGACCTGAAGAACCGCCAGCCCTACAAGCAGTGGCTGGCAGAGAACACCGAACACCTGGTAACCAATCTCAATGCCAACGAGGATGAGATTGAGGGGGTGGATCAGGAGCTGTTCCAGGCCGCACAGAAGCAGTTCCAGGTCTCCTTTGAGGAGCGCCAGGAGGTGGTGCGCGTTCTTGCTGTCAATGGTCAGGAGGCGGTTGGCGCGATGGGGGATGACACGCCGATCTCGGTACTCTCGCAACGCAACCGCTCCCCCTACGACTACTTCCGTCAGCAGTTTGCACAGGTCACCAACCCGCCCATCGATCCGTTGCGTGAGCAGATCGTGATGTCACTGGAGACCTGTTTCGGCCGTGAGCTCAACATCTTTGAGGAGGCAGAGGACCACGCCCGCCGCCTGGTGGTGGACTCCCCGGTCCTCTCCAGAATCAAATTCCAGCAACTGCTGGCCCATACAGACAATGCCTATGCCCATGAGTTGATCGAACTGACCTATGGCGATGAGGGCAACCTGAGAGAGGCCATCGAGACGCTCTGTGACCAGGCAGAAACTGCTGTTCGCAATGGCAAGGTGGTGATTGTCCTCTCGGATCGCAACCTCTCTGCCGACAGCAACACCATTCACGCCCTGCTGGCCACCGGTGCGGTCCACCACCGCCTGGTGCAGACCGGCCTGCGCTGTGATGCCAATATTGTGGTGGAGACCGGCACCGCGCGTGACCCGCACCACTTCGCAACCCTGATCGGTTATGGTGCCTCGGCAGTCTACCCCTGGCTCGGCTACGAGATCATCCATGAGATGGTCTCCACAAAGGATATCCAGGAGCATGATCTGGCCCAGGCAGCACGCAACTACCGCAAGGGAATCAACAAGGGGCTGCTGAAGATCCTCTCGAAGATGGGGATCTCCACCATTGCCAGCTATCGGGGAGCCCAGCTCTTCGAGGCCGTCGGGCTCCATGACGAGGTGGTTGAACTCTGTTTCCGCGGTACCACCTGCAGAATTCAGGGCGCCCGTTTCGCTGATCTGGAAAATGAACAGAAGGCACTGGCCGCCGAGGCGTGGAACCGCCGCAAGCCGGTTGAGCAGGGCGGCATGCTCAAGTTCATGCATGGGGGTGAGTACCACGCCTACAATCCGGATGTGGTAAAGAGCCTGCAGCAGGCGGTTCGCAGCGGTGACATGAATGACTACAGGGTCTATGCCGACCATGTGAACAACCGTCCCACCGCCACATTGCGTGACCTGCTGAACCTGAACAGTGGGCAGAATGCAATACCGCTGGATGAGGTAGAGCCCTGGGAAAACATCGCCAAACGCTTCGATACCGCTGCAATGTCGCTGGGAGCACTCTCTCCCGAGGCCCATGAGTCCCTGGCCATCGCGATGAATACCATCGGTGGACGCTCCAACTCCGGCGAGGGGGGCGAGGATCCGGTCCGCTACGGAACCAACAAGGTCTCCAAGATCAAGCAGATCGCCTCCGGTCGCTTTGGTGTCACTCCGCACTATCTGAGCAGTGCCGAGGTACTGCAGATCAAGGTGGCACAGGGTGCAAAGCCGGGAGAGGGGGGGCAGCTCCCTGGACAGAAGGTCAACGAGCTGATTGCCCGACTGCGCAACTGCAATCCGGGCACCACCCTGATCTCCCCTCCCCCACACCACGATATCTACTCGATTGAGGATCTGGCGCAGCTGATCTATGACCTCAAGCAGGTCAACCCCGATGCACTGGTCTCCGTAAAGCTGGTCTCCGAGGCGGGTGTAGGAACCATTGCCGCGGGTGTCGCCAAAGCCTATGCCGATCTGATCACCATTGCGGGACACGATGGTGGAACTGGCGCCAGCCCACTCACCTCAGTGAAGTATGCCGGCTCCCCCTGGGAGCTGGGACTCTCCGAGACCCACCAGATCCTGCGTGCCAATGACCTGCGTGACAAGGTACGCCTGCAGACAGACGGTGGGCTGAAGACCGGGCTGGATGTAGTCAAGGCAGCCATGCTGGGCGCCGAGAGCTTCGGCTTCGGTACCGCTCCAATGGTTGCCGTCGGCTGCAAGTACCTGCGTATCTGCCATCTCAACAACTGTGCAGTGGGTATCGCCACCCAGGATGAGCGTCTGCGCTCCGAGCACTTTACCGGCCTGCCAGAGATGGTGATCAACATGTTCCGCTTTATCGCCGAAGAGGCGCGCGAGTGGATGGCCTCACTGGGAATACGCTCCATGGATGAGCTGATCGGTCGAACCGATCTGCTGGAGATGATGGAGGGCAACAGCAACAAGCAGCAGAATCTGGATCTCACGCCACTGCTGGACGCCTCTCACGTCCCTGCAGAGAAGCCACAGATCTGCACTGCACCGAAGAATGAGCCCTTTGACAAGGGTGAACTGGCTGAACAGATGGTCTCCGATGCGCTTTCGGCGATCGAATCCAGATCCGGTGGCGAGTTCAGCTACAGTGTTCGTAATACCGACCGCTCCGTTGGTGCCCGCCTCTCCGGTGAGATTGCCAAGCGTCATGGAAACCACGGGATGGATGATGCGCCCGTTGTATTCAACCTGAAGGGGACGACCGGCCAGAGCTTCGGCGTCTGGAATGCCGGTGGCCTGCAGATGAATCTGGAGGGTGACGCCAACGACTACGTCGGCAAGGGGATGGCTGGCGGCAAGCTGGTGCTCTATCCACCACAGGGAAGCATATTCCGCAGCAACGAGACCCCAATCATGGGCAACACCTGCCTCTATGGCGCCACCGGAGGCACCCTCTACGCATCCGGCACCGCCGGCGAACGCTTCGGGGTGAGAAACTCAGGTGCCAAAGCCGTTATCGAGGGGCTGGGTGACCACGGCTGTGAATACATGACCGGTGGCCAGGTCACGGTACTGGGCCCAACCGGCGTCAACTTCGGTGCCGCAATGACCGGTGGCTTTGCCTACGTTCTCGATATGGACAACGGCTTTGTCGACCGCTACAACCACGAGATGGTCGACATCCACCGCATTACGCCAGAGAACATGGATGGCCACCGCAGCCATCTGCGTGAAACCATCCAGGCGTTCACCACCGCTACCGGCAGCGAGTGGGGACAGAAGATTCTCAACGAGTGGGATGACTTTGTGCCGATGTTCTGGCTGGTCAAGCCGAAGGCGCTTGAACTTGAATCCCTGTTGAGCATGCAGAAGGAGGCCGCATAATGGGTAACATCTACCAGTTTATTGAGGTCTCCCGGATGGATCCGACCAAGACCTCTGCCGAGCAGCGGGTCACCGAGTACAGGGAGATCTATGCACCGTTCAACGAGCAGGATGCCGCAACCCAGGCCGATCGCTGCCTCTCCTGTGGCAACCCCTACTGCTCCTGGAAATGTCCGGTCCACAACCACATCCCCCACTGGCTGAAGCTGGTGGCCGAGGGTGAGGTCGAGAAGGCGGCCGAGCTTTCACACCGCACCAACTCCCTGCCGGAGATGTGTGGCCGGGTCTGTCCGCAGGATCGCCTCTGTGAGGGATCCTGTACCCTGAATGACGGTTTTGGCGCAGTCACCATCGGCAATGTCGAGAAATATATCTCCGACACCGCCTTTGCCCGTGGCTGGCGCCCCGATCTCTCTCGGGTTGAGGCCACCGGCAAGCGGGTTGCAATCATTGGTGCCGGCCCGGCAGGGCTGGGCTGTGCTGATGTGCTGACCCGCAACGGGGTGGAGTGTGTGGTCTACGATCGTCACCCCGAGATTGGCGGCCTGCTCACCTTTGGCATCCCGGAGTTCAAGCTGGAGAAGGATGTGGTGCGCAACCGTCGCGCCATCTTCGAGGAGATGGGAATCGAGTTCCGACTCAACACCGAGATCGGCACCGATATCACCTTCGAGGCGCTGGAGGCCGAATATGATGCCATCTTCCTTGGCATCGGGACCTACAAGTACATGACGGCGGGGATCCCCGGCGAGGATCTCCCCGGCGTCCACGCCGCCCTCGACTTCCTGATCTCCAACATCAACCGCTGCAACGGCTACGAGAAGGATGAGGCCGATTTTGTCGACATGAAGGGGCAGAAAGTGGTGGTTCTGGGTGGTGGCGATACCGCAATGGACTGCAACCGCACCTCCATCCGTCAAGGGGCCGAGAGCGTCACCTGCTCCTACCGCCGCGACGAGGCCAACATGCCCGGCTCCAGGAAGGAGGTGGCCAATGCCAGGGAGGAGGGGGTGCAGTTCCGCTTCAATACCCAGCCTGTCGAGATTGTCGGAGAGGAGAAGGTCGAGGGGCTCAAGGTGATCTCTACCCGGCTCGGAGAGCCGGATGAGAATGGACGTCGCCGTCCGGAGCCTCTACCCGGCAGTGAGGAGATCATTCCTGCCGATGCGGTCATCATCGCCTTCGGTTTCCAGCCCAGTCCGCCCGAGTGGATTGGTGGCAACAGCATTGAGACCGATGATCGCGGCCGGGTGGTTGCCTCCGAAGCGCAGACCTACATGAAGCAGACCAGCAACCCCAAGGTCTTTGCTGGCGGGGATATGGTTCGTGGCTCCAACCTGGTGGTCTCTGCAATCTGGGATGGCCGCAAGGCAGCCGAGGGAATTCTCGATTACCTTGAAGTTTAGCTGTTGACGGGCTACCTTCTCTCTCATCATTACCGAGAGGAGGCAGTCTGTGACAGATAACCCGTTACACCCCGAGGAACAGGCTCTCCTGCAGGAGGCGCTGGACTACCATGCGAAAAAACCGCATGGGAAGATTGCAACCCTCCCGACCAAACCTTTCGAGTCCCAATATGATCTGAGCCTCGCTTACAGCCCCGGGGTCGCTGCACCGGTACGCGAGATTGTCCGCAATCCAAATGAGGTCAACCGCTATACGGGCCGCGGCAACCTGATTGCCGTTGTCTCCGATGGATCTGCCGTACTGGGGCTGGGGGATGTCGGCCCACTGGCCGCCAAACCGGTGATGGAGGGGAAGGCGCTGCTGTTCAAGAAATTTGCGGACATCGATGCCTTCGATATCGAAATCGACGCCTCCTCCAACCAGGCCTTTATCGAGACCGTTGTCCGCATCTCCCCCACTTTTGGTGGTGTAAATCTGGAGGACATCTCGGCACCCCACTGCTTCGAGATCGAGCGGGCACTGATTGATCGCCTTAACATCCCGGTCTTCCACGACGACCAGCATGGTACCGCAATCATCATTGCCGCCGGGCTGCTCAATGCGCTCAAGCTGCAGGAGAAGTTGATCGAGTCGGCCCGTATCGTCTGCCTGGGTGCCGGTGCCGCCGCCATCGCCTCCATGCAGCTGCTGCTGACCCTCGGGGCCTGCAAGGAGAATATCACCCTGGTGGATCGTCACGGAGTGATCCATGGCGGGCGTACCGACCTCAACCTCTACAAGCAGATCTTCGCAACCACCACCAGACACAGAACCCTGAGTGATGCGATGGAGGGGGCGGATGTCTTTATTGGCCTCTCCGGGCCCAACCTGGTGAGCCCTGCGATGGTGCAGAGCATGGCAGAGCGCCCGATCCTCTTTGCACTGGCCAACCCGGACCCCGAGATTCACCCGGACTTGGCAATGGAGGCACGCTCCGACCTGATCATCGCCACCGGACGCAGTGATTTCCCCAACCAGGTCAACAATGTACTCTGCTTCCCCTATATCTTCCGCGGTGCGCTGGATGCCAAGGCAACCACCATCAATACCGAGATGAAGGTGGCTGCCGTCAAGGCGCTGCAGCATCTCACCTGTGAGCCGATCCTGGACGAGATTCGTGAGGCCTACCCAAACGAGACCCTGGAGTATGGCCCCAACTACATCATCCCCAAACCGCTGGACCCCCGACTTCTGGGCTATGTATCCACCGCTGTCCGCCGCGCCGCTATCGAGAGTGGGGCAGCTGGCCAGTCGGAACTGTAATTGGTGGCAGCCCAGGACAACCCCTTCGAGCGCCATGCGCTCCAGTATGACCAGTGGTTTGACCAACACCCTGAAACCTACCAGCTGGAGCTGGATGCGATCCGTGAACTGCTGCCCACCGAGGGAAGAGGGGTTGAGGTAGGTGCCGGTAGCGGTCGCTTTATGGGGCCACTTGGGATCCCATTGGGCATCGAGCCTGTCGCCGCGATGCGCGACATCGCCGCAGCACGTGGACTCAAACTCCAGCCAGGGGTTGCAGAAGCACTTCCACTGGAGAGTGAGAGCGTTGACTATCTTCTCTTTGTCACCACCCTCTGCTTTGTTGAATCCATCGAGCAGGCCCTGCAGGAGGTCCACCGTGTACTGAAACCGGGTGGCTCACTGATCATCGGCATGATCGATCGCAGCAGCCCGTTGGGAGTGAAATACGAACAACAGAAAGGGGAGAGCAGCTTCTACCGGGATGCAACGCTCCTTTCAGTGGATGAGGTCACCAAACCCCTTCAGCAGGCCGGCTTTTCCAACTTTCAGTTCCGGCAGACCCTGTCCCCAAAAGGCCAACCAATCAATACTCCCATCACTGAGGGATATGGAGAGGGCTCATTTATAGCCATTCGTGCAGAAAAACATGAACCTCAATAGCTTCTGAAAACAGCCCTAATGGGACCTCCAAGTCAGTTATGGCCCTGCTATCAAAACTCCGCCCACAACTGCCATAACAGCTCCGGCCAGGCGATTCATCCTCTGCTTGCCTTGCTGATTGCTGAACAACAATCTTGCCCTGTCTGCAGTAACAGCATAACCCATCATTACTCCACCCAACACAATAGCAACTATGGAGATCACAATAAGCATATCAGAGACTGTCAGCCCGTCTAAATCAATAAAGGTTGGCAGGAACCCAAGATAAAAAAGGATAACTTTCGGGTTTCCTAAGGTAATTAATAGGCCACTGAGGAAATTCTCCATCCAGGACAGTTCCAGTACACCATCAACTGTCCTTTCTGTAGTGTCAGATGTCCACATTATAAAGCCAAGCCAAATCAGGTAACTACCACCAGCATATTTAACAAAGACAAACAGGTTGCCTAATGATTCTGCCAACAAAGAGAGTCCAAAAATAGCGAACAGTAAAAATATTACATCTCCTATAACTATTCCAAGCACAACTACTGACGCATGGGAAAGCCCTGATGTGACTGCTCTGGAAACAGTTGCAAATACACCTGCGCCGGGAGTAAGTGCCAATATAAACATTGCACTAGCCAGGGCAAAGACAGAAAGTAATGACATAGCAATTTTCTATATCTGTGAATGAAACAGGTCTGTCTCTGTTCTCTATTGAGATAATTACAATGGAGACATTAATTGTTCAAAGGATCTGGCTAAGGAAGAGCTGTGTCCGCTCATGGCGCGGATTTTCAAAGAAATCGGTGGGTGTAGCACGCTCTACAATCTTCCCTTCATCCATAAAGATCATGCAATCAGCTACAGTCTTCGCAAACCCCATCTCGTGAGTAACACAGATCATCGTCATCCCCTCCTCCGCCAGTTCGGTCATCACATCTAACACCTCCTTGATCATCTCCGGATCTAGCGCTGATGTCGGCTCATCAAAGAGCATGATCTTTGGCTCCATGCAAAGCCCTCTGGCAATTGCTACCCGTTGCTGCTGCCCCCCCGAAAGCTGCCCAGGAAATTTCAGTGCCTGGTCCGCAATCTTAACCCTTTTCAGGTAGTGCATCGCCTTCTCCTTGGCCACCTTTCTGGGCACCTTGCGAACCCAGGTCGGGGCCAGCATCAGGTTCTCCAAAACTGTCAGATGGGGAAAGAGATTGAAGTGCTGAAAGATCATTCCAACCTCACGTCGCACCTCCTCAATATTTTTCAGATCATCGGTCAACTCAATCCCATCCACGGTGATAGAACCCTGCTGGTGCTCCTCCAACCGGTTGATACAACGAATCATTGTCGATTTTCCAGATCCAGAAGGGCCACAAACCACCACCCGCTCTCCCTTGGAGACAGTCAGGTTAATATCCTTGAGTACATGGAAGCTGCCATACCACTTATTGACCCCAGACATTTCAATAATGGGGAGCGAAGTCTCACTACCGAGTACAGCACACTCATGACAGCTTTCACTGCCCGATTCCATTGATTTCATTATTCTCTCAATACCCTCTATCTAACCGTTTCTCGACCTGGATACTGTAACGGGACATCCCAAAACAGAAGAGCCAATAGACCGCCGCACAGAAAACATACCCCTCCACCGCTGTACCGAGCCACTTCGGGTCAGTGGTCGCCGCCTGCACGATTCCGAGGAAGTCAAACATACCGATGATCAGTACCAGCGTTGTATCCTTGAACAGTGCAATAAAGGTATTGACCACCCCGGGAATCACCAACTTCAGTGCCTGCGGCAGAATGATCAACTGCATCGTCCGCCAGTAGCCCAGCCCCAGCGACTCCGCCGCCTCAAACTGCCCCTTCGGAATCGCCTGCAATCCACCCCGTACCACCTCCGCCATGTAGGCCGACTGAAACAGGGTGATACCAATCAGTGCCCTCAACAGCTTATCGAAGTTGACCCCATCTGGCAGAAAGAGTGGCAGCATCACCGAGGCCATGAAGAGAACCGAGATTAGCGGTACCCCACGGACCAGCTCAATGAAACCGATGCAGATCGAGCGAATCACCACCAGCTCAGAACGCCGCCCCAGTGCCAGAAGAATTCCCAAAGGAAACGATGCGACAATCCCCACCCCGGCAATCACCAGCGTCAGAAAGAGTCCTCCCCACTGCGAGGTCTCCACTACCTCCAGCCCAAAACTCCCTCCATAAAAGAGTTGCCAGGCAATGATCGGATACGGGATCAGGATCGCTGTTGCTACCCAGCTACGGCGCAATCCCGGCACAAAGAAGGCCACAAAGAGCAACGCCAGTAGCAGAAAGGCCCAACCGACTCGCCATCGCTCCGCCTCTGGATAGAGTCCATACATAAACTGATCAAAACGGGTATCGACAAAGGCCCAGCATGCTCCCTCTGCCTGGCAGGCTGCCTTCGACTCCCCTACCCAGGTGGCCTGCAGAAAAGCCCAGTCAATGATTGGTGGGATGGTAACCCAGAGCAGATAGATTGCGCCCAGCGTCAATCCACTGTTCAGCGGTGAAGAGAAAAGATTCTTGCGCAGCCAGAGAAAACTGCTCACAACCATTCCTCCTGTAATTGCCCAAATGGGTTTTCAATAGCTTTGGAGTAAGGCAATAACAAGGGGAATACCGGTCTATATGACCATTGTTGAGCGTAATAATGAAGGCATTGAGGAGTCATATGAGTGTTTACCGTTCGACCAGCTTCATCTTGTGGTTATACCAGTTCATGAGGAGTGAGATCGACAGACTGATCAGCAGATAGACCCCCATGGTAATCGCAATCACCTCTACCGCCTGCCCGGTCTGGTTCAGCACCGTCCCGGCAAAGACCGAGACCAGCTCCGGATAGGCGATCGCAGCCGCCAATGAAGAGTTCTTCAACAGGTTGAGATACTGGCTGGTCAGTGGTGGAATGATCACTCGCAGCGCCTGTGGCAGAATTACCAGGCGCAGGGTCTGTCCCCTGCTCAAACCCAGTGAAAGTGCAGCCTCGCTTTGCCCCTTGCTCACAGCCTGAATTCCGGCCCGAACAATCTCGGCGATATAGGAGGCGGTATAGATACTGAGCGCCATTAACAGCGCCAGAAACTCCGGTATCATCACCAGCCCCCCCTGGAAGTTGAAACCCCGCAGTGCTGGCAGCTCCCACCCCAGCGACCCCTCCCCTACAATGTAGACCAATAGTGGGGCCCCAACCACCAGCCCCATTGCCACCCGCCAGCGGGGAAAGATCTTTCCTGTCTGATGTTGCCGCATTCTGGCCCAACGAAACAGAATGATGGAAACCAGTAGCGCCATTCCAAAAACCCAGACCACCAGAGAGAACCCCTCCTCCGGTAACGGAGAGGGGAGGTAGACGCCACGATTATTGAGAAAAACTGCATCACCCCAGTTCACACTCTGACGAGGTGAGGGGAGGCTCCTCAATACCGCGAAGTACCAGAAGAAGATCTGCAGCAGCAGTGGGATATTGCGAATGGTCTCCACGTAACCCAGTGCCAGTCTGGAGAGCAGCCAATTGGAGGAGAGACGGGCGATACCGATCACAACTCCCAGGATTGTTGCCAGGATGATGCCCACAAGGGAGACCAGCAGAGTATTGAGTAGCCCCACCAGAAAGGCACGACCGTAGGTGGAGCTCTCGCTGTAATCAATCAGGTGGGAGACAATCCCGAAACCCGCCTCGGTATCGAGAAAACCAAAACCGGTGGTAATCCCCCGAGTGGCGAGATTGGTCTGCAGGTTATCCCATAACGACCACCCCAGATAGAGGAAGAGGGAGAGCGTAACGAACTGGAATAACCAGCCCCGAACACGACCATTACGCCAAAGAACAGACACCTTGAGCATCACTCTATCCTACTGAAACCAAAAAGAGAGAGCCACCCATACTGCTACAGGTGGCTCTTTACTCATTCCAAAAGGCTCAGTCAGCGAATGGGTGCTGCATACTGAATTCCACCATTGGTCCAGAGATTATTGATACCTCGTGGAAGGTTGATGGGTGTCGTTGGTCCCAGATTACGAGCATAGGTCTCACCATAGTTACCCACCTGCTTGATGATATTAAAGCCCCAGTTGTTGGGAATCCCCAGTTTCTCACCCATGTTTCCAGCAGTGCCTAGCAGGCGGTTTCTTGAAGGGTTGCTTTGATCCGCACGCATCGCCTCGACATTGGAGGAGTTGACCCCCATCTCCTCGGCATTTTTCATCGCATTGAGAGACCAGCGAACAATATCTCCAAAACGGTTATCTCCATGGCGAACCACAGGGCCCAATGGCTCTTTGGAGATGGTCTCCGGGAGGATCGTGTGGTCATTGGGGTTGCTCAGCTTGGTACGCTGTGCCGCCAGGCCGGAACGGTCGGTGGTGAAGACGTCACAGCGACCCGCATCATAGGCCGCCACCACCTCATCCATCTTCTCGAAGGCAACCACCTTGTAGGGCATGTTGTGGGAGCGAAAATAGTCCGCCACGTTCATCTCGGTGGTGGTTCCGGTGTTGGTACAGACCGCCGCACCTGCCAGTTCCAGCGCCGACTTCACCCCAAGATCCTTGCGCACCATGAAACCCTGGCCGTCATAGTAGTTGATGCCGACAAAATCGAGCCCCAGCGCCGCATCGCGGGTAAAGGTCTCGGTGGTATTTCTCACCAGCAGATCAATCTCACCGGACTGCAGGGCAGTAAAGCGCTCTTTGGCCGAGAGCGGGGTATATTTCACCTGATCTGCATTGCCAAAGATCGCCGCAGAGACCGCACGGCAGACATCGACATCAATCCCCTGCCAGTTTCCTTTCGCATCCGGGCTGGAAAAACCAGGCAGCCCCTGACTCACTCCACACTGCACAAAACCCTTGTTGATCACATCAGCCAGTGTATCAGCTGTTGCATTTCCAGCTGCCATCAGAGCGGCAATCATCACTCCTGTCAAACTCTTCTTCATCTCCAAGTCTCCATCTTCTGTACATGATTTATTATTATTGGATCGAAAAAATAACATGTCTCTTCGCTAATTAATACCCCTCTTCCAGTTCGCTCATCCCGCCACGAAGGTCTCTTCATGGCTGAACCCGGAAGTACCGATACACTTAACGATAGCAGACAAAATAATCGACCCCAGAAACCACAAAGCCTCATCCAGCGATGAGGCTTTGTGCCTGTCAGGGGTTAGAAGCAACTCTTCACCTCATATTGGGTTTGCTGACCAGTAGGTCACAT
>CAYFMF010000001.1:72386-120504 GCA_964344135.1 uncultured Piscirickettsiaceae bacterium | reverse complement strand
CTCCACCAATCTCCTCCCCACCCCTGCGGTTGGGGAGGTTCCTATCCGGACTCCCCCTTGCCCAACCGATAGGCGGCCACAAGTGCCTCCTCCAGCACCCCTCTCTGCTGCAGCTCCTCGGCATCAAAGTAGCGCGCTGCAATGGCTCTCACCAGCTGCCGATCATTCTCATGGTGCCAGGCCGATTCAAAGGCAGCAGTATCAAAGTGTCCATCCCGGACAAATTCAGCCGCCAACCCCTCCGCGTGGGCAACCTGGACCGGACAGGTCTCCATTACCTCCAGCTCATAGCTGTAGGGGCCAATCCCCCCCTCTCGGGCAAGGATTGGATGGAATGGTGAGATCCTCCCCTCCCGCTCCATCAATTGATCGAGATCAATCAGGGCCGAGGGGCGAAAAGTCTCTCCCCTGAAATCAAACTCAATAAAAATCTCAATTCGACTCTTCATCTCATACCCAAACAAAAAGGCCCGCATCAAGCGGGCCTAATCCGGTAAAGTGGATGGGGGTTATCCCTCAAGCTTTACCACATTTACTGCAGAGAGTCCCTTGGGACCATCTTCGACATCGAAGCTGACCTTCTGGTTCTCTGCGAGGCTCTTGAAGCCGTCACCCTGAATTGCACGGAAATGCACAAAGACGTCATCTCCACCGTTGTCCTGAACAATAAACCCAAATCCCTTGGAGTCGTTGAAGAACTTTACTGTACCTGTTGCCATAATTAACGATTACCTTAAAAAATTACAAAACGTATTCCACAACTCATACCCAGTTGTATGGTAGTGAACCAACAACTCACCGTACGTCATGCAATCAAAAGGGGCAATCACCAGAAACAGGAAACCAACACCAACTACATCACAATCTTTACCCGTGAATCAGGTCGAATTTTATGTAAATCTTCAGTCAGTTACAAGAGAGATTTGCAATCAATAATGACTCAACATTTACCCTCCACCCCTGTAGAATCTGTCCGATTGGAGGATTACTGACACCATGTATTTTCGGATCATACTGGGGAGACCCTGGCTCACTCTGCTGATTTCAGCCATTATCATTGGACTCTCCGGTTACTATGCACAGGGCTTCTATCTTGATGCCTCGGCTGACTCCCTGGTACTGGAGAATGATGAGAGCCTGCGCTACCACCGCTCCATTCAGGGGCGCTATCAGTCAGATGACTATCTGATCATCACCTACACCCCGGACAAGGAACTTTTCAGCGCCGAAATCCTCAATGACCTGGAGCAACTCCACAATGATCTGCTCTCTATTGATGCCATCAACTCCGTCAACAGCATTCTCAATGCCCCCCTGATCAACAGCCCCCCGATCACATTCAGTGATATCCAACGGGAGACCCCAACGCTACAGTCCCCCTCCACCAACATTGTGATGGCACGTGATGAGTTTCTCACCAGCCCACTCTACAAGAACCTGCTAATCAGCCCGGATGGCGCGACCACTGCCCTGCAACTCAACCTGAAACGGGACAGAACCTACCTGAAACTGCTCAACCAACGCAGCGAACTGCGTGAACTCAGACTCTCCGGAGCCCTGACCCAGGAACAGCAGCTGGAGCTGGATCAGGTCTCCCAGCAGTTCAGGGAGCACAATATCGCTGCCCAGGAGCAGCAACAACAGCTCATCTCCACGGTACGTTCCGTAATGGCCGAGCACGATTCGGTCGCCAGACTCCACCTGGGCGGGGTGCCGATGATTGTTGCAGACTCCATCGAGTTTGTCCGTCATGACCTTGCCACCTTTGGGGTCGGTGTATTGCTCTTTGTCGTCGCCATCCTGACCATCTCATTTCGCAGGCCTCGCTGGATCCTGCTACCCATCATCACCTGTTTCGGAACCGGGACCATCATGGTCGGTTTTCTGGGGTGGATGAACTGGCCGGTAACGGTGGTCTCCTCCAACTTCATCTCTCTGCTACTGATCATCACCCTCTCGCTGACCGTCCACCTGATTGTCCGTTACCGGGAGCTCCATGCAGAAAACGGCGAGATGAGTCAGCGAGAGCTGGTCGAGGAGACCGTACGCAGCAAGGCAGTCCCCAGCTTCTATACCACCATCACCACCATCGTGGCCTTTGGCTCACTGATTGTGAGCGAGATCCGCCCTGTGATCGACTTTGGGATCATGATGGCCACCGGAACCGCTGTTGCCTTTGTGCTCACCTTTACCCTCTTTCCTGCGGCACTGATCCTGATGAGGCCGCTGGCCACAGCAAAACGCAGGGATATCTCTGGCAGGGTAACCGGATCAATCGGCAACCTGATCCAGTCCAGGCAGGGCATGGTCTATACACTCTCTGGTGCTGTAGTTGTTGCCACCGCCATTGGGCTGACACAACTGACGGTCGAGAACAGCTTTATCAACTACTACAAGCCCTCCACCGAGATCTACCAGGGGATGGCCCTGATTGATCAGAAGCTGGGGGGGACCACCCCACTGGAGGTGGTGATTGATGCACCCGACTCCTTCCTCAACCCAACAGAGAGCGAGGAGCCTGAACCCCTGGAAGAGGAGGATGAATCACTGCTTGATGAGATGATCGATTTCGGGATGGAGATGATCGACCTGGATCTTCCGGAGGTAGAGGAAGAGCCAGCAATCATCAGTGAGAGCTACTGGTTCAACAGCTTTATGCTCAACAACGATGTCGCCGAGATCCACCGTTATCTGGACCGGATGGAGGAGACCGGAAAGGTACTCTCCATCACAACCACGATGGAGATCCTCAAAGATCTCAATGACGGGGAGGAGATTGACAACTTCTATCTTGCGCTGATCCACAAGAACCTTCCGGAATCCATCAAGAGGACGCTGGTCAGACCCTACCTCTCTGAGGATGGAAATCAGCTCCGCTTCACCATGCGTGTCTATGACTCAGATCCCACCCTGCGGCGCAATGAGTTAATCCATAAGGTCGAGCAGGGGCTTGTGAATGATCTGGGACTGGAGGAGGAGCAGGTCCATGTTACCGGTATGCTGGTACTCTACAACAATATGCTGCAGAGCCTGTTCCGCTCACAGATCCTCACCCTCGGCTTTGTCTTTCTCGCCATCCTGGCAATGTTTGTGGTGCTCTTCCGCAATCTGAGGATGGCAGGAGTGACCATCATCCCCAACATCATCGCCGCACTCTCAATACTTGGATTGATGGGAAATCTTGGACTGCCTCTCGACATGATGACCATCACCATTGCAGCCATCACCATCGGCATTGCCGTGGATGATGCGGTTCACTACGTCCACCGCTTCACCGAGGAGTTCAGCCTGGATCGAGACTACTGGGCAGCGATCCAGCGCAGCCACCGCTCGATCGGGAAGGCGATGTACTATACCACCCTGATCATCACACTCGGTTTCTCCATTCTCGCCTTCTCCAACTTCATTCCCACCATCTACTTCGGACTGCTGACCGGGCTCTCCATGGTGGTGGCGCTGCTGGCAAACCTGATGCTACTACCACTGCTGATTGTGCTGGTCAGGCCAATGAGGCAGAGTCATGGATGAGTGATCCCTCGATACTGGAGCTTCACCTTGAGGTTCAAAACGGTGAAGTGAGTGCCGTTGAACTTCTCTCCAGAAAAACGGAACTCTCCAAAAACCGAATCAAGGAGGTGATGCAGAAGGGGGCCGTCTGGCTGACCCACCACCAGACCATCCAGCGCATTCGGCGGGCCAAGCGAACCCTTCAGAAGGGTGACACCCTCCACCTCTACTACAATCCGACTGTTCTTGCACAGACCCCACCACCTGCGGAGCTGATTCACGACGGAGGCAACTACAGCGTCTGGAACAAGCCGACCGGCATGCGCTCGCAGGGGTCACGCTGGGGAGACCACACCACCATTCTCCGCTGGGCCGAACAGCATCTGCAACCACAACGTTCTGCATTTATCGTTCACCGGCTCGATCGTGCTGCCCATGGTCTGATTCTGCTGGCCCACTCAAAAAAGAGTGCGGCCGCCCTCTCAGCCCTCTTCCAACAGAGAAAGGTGCGAAAAATCTACCGGGCAACCGTAGATGGACTCTTCAATCCGGAGCAGCACCCCCTGACCATTCAATCACCGATCGATGGCAAGCTGGCCATCAGCCACCTCACCCCGATCAGTCAAGAGCCGGAACAGGGGCGCTCCACCATCGAGATCTCCATCGAGACCGGGCGCAAACACCAGATCCGGAGGCACCTCTCCGGAATAGGCCACCCGATCATCGGGGACCGTCTCTACGGGGGGAGTAGTGACAGAGAGGATCTGATGCTCTGTAGCTGTGAACTCTCCTTCACCTCGCCGATGGATGGAGGGGAGAAGCGGTTCTCGCTACTCAATAACAGGAGAGGTTCCGGGGATAAGGGGAGAGGCTGAGCTCAACCACTCAGACCGGTTCGGTCTGGCTAATTCCCGCCTCACCACGCCAGTAGCCATCTACCCCACCATGGGGGAGAAAGCACCCGGCTGCCGCCATCGCATCCTCCATTGAGATCTCCCTGCGCTGCAGCCGATCAAACAGCTGCAGAATCTCCGGGGTGGAGTCTGCCTGCGGACTGACCCGTACCACATCGACACCGAGTGCGCGCATCTCCTCCATCGCGCCGAGCAGATTGCAGCTCTGGGCAGACTGGGTCTGAATTCCATTGATGGTGAGGAAGGGCTGCCCCTCCTTGGTCCTGAGCAGCATCCCGTCCGGATCACTCAGACAGCGGTACTGGCAATCATCCTTCGGCAGATTGTAGTGACGGGCAGTGTAGCAGCGTGCCGCATAGGCGAGCGGGATCCGCCCCCAGGCAAAGACCTCGGTCTCCACCCCCTCCGGTCGCCCCTGCTGGAGATCCCTGAGTGTGTCTCGCGACAGCTCCACCGGCAGTACCCAGCGGCTCATCCCCGCCTCGGCCAGCACCCTCATTGTCCCCTGGTTGTAGACATTGACCGAGTGCCCCACCACAAAGGGCTCCCCCTGCCCGGAACGAAGATTGACCGCAGCAAGGTCGTTGGCCTCTACCAGGAACTCACCATTCCCACAGATCCGTCGCAGGCTCTTGAGCTCCGATTCCGCCTCCAGCAGTGCCAGGGTGGAGAGCACCACCTCCTTTCCTTCCGACCTGAGCTCCCTCGCAATCTCGATCCACTGGTCGATATTGAGTGAACGGCGCTTGGAGCAGATGGTCTCCCCCAAATAGACAATATCAACCGGAGACTCCGCCACCTGCCGGTAGAAGGAGCGGATCTTCTCCTCTGGCCAGTAGTAGAGGATGGGGCCAAGTGAGATCTTCATCCTGGATTCCCCGGTTGAACAGGCCAGAGTGTGCATCCAGGCGTACGCAGAACAAGGCACAACGACACGGAATACCCCTGGGCACCTTCTCTTGCCTGGCGGCAATTCATTACCTTGTAGCCCGCTATTGCAAGGAGTTGTAACACAGTTATGTGGACGCCTGGATGTGCAATCTGGTCTGTAGCCATGCACAGCCATCGAACATACCAAAGGGCATTGGGGGCTCTATTATTTTTCATTACGACTATCTACTGCGGTCAACCGTGGAGTCCAGGATTATTGCCATGCCCGGTGGTAGGCACCCAGTGTTGTCTGGGCCCCCTCTGCGACCCTGTCCAGCTCTGCATTCCAGGCCGCCTGGACCCGATAAGCAGCAGGATCTCGCCTGTAGGCATCAATCGCCTCACGCCAGACCCGGGTCACCTGTGCCACATAGGCGGGGCTGCGCTGCCGCCCCTCGATCTTGATCGCTGCAATCCCCATCTCCACCATCTCCGGCAACAGCTCCAGGGTGTTGAGACTGGTGGGCTCCTCAATCGCATACCCCTCTTTCCCCTGGACCTCAAAGCGTCCCTTGCAGATGGTTGGATAGCCGGCACTCTCCCCCGCGTTATAGCTATCAACCAGAATTCCGCCAAGCCGGGTCTCCATCCCCCCATCCTTGCGATCAATCCACTCCACATGGCTTCCCGGTGAACAGGCCCCATAGGTGTTGGGGGAGCGACCGGTTGCATAGGAGGAGAGCAGGCAGCGCCCCTCCACCATCACGCAGAGGCTGCCAAAGCCAAACAGCTCCAGCGGAATCGGGGTGTGCTCTGCAAGATGGCGCACCTGTGGTGCGGAGAGCACCCGCGGGATCACTACCCGGCGAATGCCAAAGGTCTGCTCCATGAAGCGGATCGCCTCGTAGTTGGTGGCCGACCCCTGTACCGAGAGGTGCAGATTCAGATCGGGCCAGCGGTTGGCCGCATAGTCGAGGATCCCGATATCGGCCAGAATGACCGCATCCACCCCCGCCTCGGCGGCACGATCCACCGCACCGGTCCAGCGCTCCCAACCACTGGGCTGGGGAAAGGTATTGATGGCCGCAAAGAGACGTGCCCCATGACTATGGGCATACTCGATCCCCTGACCGATATTCCTCTCATTGAAGTTGAGGCCGGCAAAATTACGGGCATTGGTATCATCCTTGAACCCCATATAGACCGCATCGGCGCCATTGTCGACCGCCGCCTTCAGTGAAGGGAGATTACCTGCCGGGCAAACCAGTTCCATGTTTTATATTCCACAATTCCACTACGGATAATGGTGTGGAATTGTAGTGGATTCAGCCCCCAGAATCGAACCCTATCGCAGACTCCATTGAGCCAGATCAAGCCAGAACCGCCTCTCCGTCAACTACACAACTACGGGGTCAAACCTCTCCCCTCAACCTTATCGGGTCGAGTACTTTGGGAACTTCCCTGGAAGGGAGGCAGGAAGATCACTCAGTGAGGGGAGCTCCAATCCACTGATCCCACCCACCTCGGTCAGCTTGTGGATGATGGCCCACTGCACCGGAGGGAAATTGTTGCCAAAACGGAGCGCCGCCTTTCTCAGCAGCCGTGCCGGGGCAGTGTCATTGGTGAAGAGGCGGACAATGGCATTGGTTCCATGGTAGATCGGGCGGCTGGCGACCATCTGTTGACGCTCGTAGTGGCTCAGTACCTCGTCCCCATAGAAGGGCTCTCCCCGCCCCATCGCCTCTTTCATCCTGCGCGCCAGCGTATTCTGCCCACGCAGCCCAAGATTGAAACCATGCGCCGTCACCGGATGCATCCCCACCGCCGCATCACCCAGCAGGGCATAACGGGTCCCGACAAAGTGGTTGGCATGAACCGCCACCAGTGGATAGGAGAAGCGCTCCCCGTTGAGCTGCATCCTGCCAAACTGGTGGCCCAGCCCCTCCTCAATGGCGGCATTGAACTGCTCCGGCTCCATCTCCATGTAGTGTTGCGCCTGGCTGGAGGGGACCGTAATCACCACCGAGGCGTGGTACCCATTGAGTGGCAACAGTGCCAGGGTTCGCCCATAACGGAAACACTCGTAGGCGGTCTGATCATGCGACTTCTCATGGGTGACGCGACAGACGATGGCGGTACGCCCAAAATCGAACATGTCGGCAGAGATCCCCATCATCCTGCGGGTGGCTGAGAAGCGGCTATCTGCAGAGACCACCATCTCTGCCCGAATCTGCTCCCCGCCTGAGAGGGTGACATGGGCCCCATCACGATCGGTATGGAGCGCAGTGACCTCAACCCCATCACGAATCTCCACATTGGTCGCCTCGGAGACCTGCTCATAGAGTGCCCTGCGGATCACATGGTTGGAGATCAGATAGCCGAGCTCATCAACCGACCGTCCGCTGGTATCAAACTGCAAGGTATAATCGGACTCCCCATCCACCACCTTTGCCTCACGCAGTGGTGCAATCTCCTGCTCCGGGATTCGCTCCCAGACCCCGAGCTCCTCCATCACCTTCCTGGAGAGGTGGGTATTGGCGAAGTCTCGCCCATCCATTTTCGGATGCTGGATCACATCCAGCTCCTGACGCTCCAGAATCAGAACCCGCAGACCGGTATCAGCCAGAGAGCAGCCAAAACTGAGCCCGGCGGCGCCTCCCCCGATAACGATAATATCAATCTCTCTGCTGCTCATACCGCCTTCACCTGTGGCATTGCATTGCGGATCTGACGACGCTGCAGTTCAGCCTCAATGGCGTTGAGTACATCCCATTTTTTGGAGCACCAGACGGGAGCGAGCAGAATATCCTGCGATGCGGTTGCGGTCAGCCGGTGGTAGACCATCTCCTGCGGGGCCTGCTCAATCCAGTTGGCCACAATCTCCACATACTGCTCCTGGGTCAGTGGCTCAAACTCCCCACGACGCCACTCATTGGCCAACATGGTCCCCTTCACCACATGGAGTGGATGAAACTTGAAACCATCCGTTCCCAGCTCCAGCACCCGATCCATCGTCTCCCGATAGTGGCGATCCCCCTCCCCCGGGAGCCCGGCAATCAGATGGGTGCAGAGCTGCAGTCCACGCAACTGTGCGGCGCGAACCGCCTGACGGTACTCGGAGAAGTAGTGGAGCCGGTTGACCCGATCCAGGGTCTCGTCGAATGCGGACTGCAGCCCCAGCTCCAGCCACACCTCGTGCCCCTCCTCCCGATAGCCGGCCAACAGATCGAGTACCGGATCGGGCACGCAGTCGGGGCGCGTGCCAATCGAGATCCCGACCACATCCGGCTCGGAGAGTGCCTCGCGATACATCTCGTTAAGCGCATCTGGATCAGCATAGGTGTTGGTATAGGCCTGAAAGTAGGCGATATAGCGCTCGGCTCCGGTCCGCCTGCGGATCACCTGGCGACCCGACTCAATCTGCTCCGCCACCCCTCGCGGCGCCCTGCCATGCGGACTGAAGGAGACGTTATTGCAGAAGGTGCAACCTCCCCGCCCCTTGGAGCCATCAATATTGGGGCAGGTAAATCCGGCATCAATCGCAACCTTGTGTACACGCACCCCAAAACGGGCCTGCATGGTGCCTCCAAAGGTGTTGATGTAGTCGGTCAGTGCCATAATCGAAAAGTATATCGGATCCCCCGCCGGATCAGTAGGTGGGAACCCAATATTTCTTGATTAAATCGGTTGGTTACTTCTGATCTCTGTAGAAGCTGATCGCCTTGTCGAAGGCCATCCGCAGCGGGGCAGGAATCGAGAGTGACTCAACATCGAGCCCATAGATCAGGTTCTTGGTCTCCAACCCAAGCTCCACATCCCCCTCAAGTCGGATACGACGCTGGAAAAAGAGGGTATCAGGGTCCTCCTCCCCCAGAGAGAGCTGGAGAAAGTCGTAGAGGTTGCCACTGATCGCCAGATCAATTGGCCCCTCTCCGGAGTGGGCCACCAGCCCCTTGCGCCCCTTGGTAAAACGGAACTCCACCCCTGCATCGAGGAGACGAATCACCGCAGTGCGGGACTCCAGGAAATCGAGGTCGCCATCACGCAGCTGCTGTTTGAAAACGTGGTTCAGCACCGCTACCAGAAGCTGTGTATGGACCACATTGGGAACCATCTTCAGTGGTGTTGCCAGAAATGGGGGGATCTGCGGATTGCCGCCACCCTCTCCTGCGTGATAACTGTTTTCCATGGTTCCCATTGTAACATCGAAAGGGGCAGGTCATCCCCGTGTGTAATGCTCTTTCGGTAATACTCATTCTGACACTGATGCTGTGCAAATGGTTATTCCCGCAATGGCAGAGAACCGGAAGACAGTAGATTACAAACCAGATTCCCGCCTACGCGGGAGTGACAAACTGATAGTGGAGCAGACCTTTGTAACGCAGGAATGAGAAAGTCACCAACAGGCACCGATAATGCTTTTCTGAATCGATGAAAAAACCCCGACAGCGTTGCCGCTGCCGGGGTTTTCGGTTGAACACCTGGTCGGTTTAGACGATGTTGCGTGGTGCCCAAGACATGGAGCGGAACTCCTTCTTGTACTTGGACTCACCAATCCTCTTCACCTTCGCCACACCCATCTTGTAGTTGTAGTTACCACTGATCTGGTCGACCACGCGGTTCTGCAACGCATTGTTGGGCTGGCGCATATCCAGCATGTTGCCGTACATCATCCCCTTCTTGAGGTGAGGAGCGACAATGGCAACTGCCGTGACCGCAGCCTTGGTGAGCTTGAGGTGACCATTCTTCATCATGGATGAGAACTGGAAGTCACTTCCGTGCACACCGAGGATGGTGTCTTTCGACTCGACCACACGATCCGAGTAGAGCATCACCTGGTCACCGGACTCGATTCCACGAGCCTTGGCATCATCAGGGTGAATCTCAACCCAGTTCTCTGGCCAGCGCTGGGTCACGTATGGACGACGTTCCACATCATCGAATCCGGACTGCCAGATCTCGTTGATACGTCCATTGGAGAACCAGAGCTCATCACCCTTGGGCGACAGCCACTCATGGAAGTCTGCAAACAGCTTCCATGGATGCTTCTGGATATTGACCTTACCGGTCTGCGAGTTGAAGTGTGTCATCTTCTTGTTGGTCATATTGGCACCCTGAGTGACACCCATTCTCTCCATATCTGCCTCAGTCAGCGTGGTGTCATGGAGACGCTTGGTCCCATGCAGCTCGCCGGTGTTGTAGTTATAGACAGTTGGCCCCTGGATACCAGTCGTACCAAACTCTCGCATCTTCTCATGCAGGGTCTTGCCTTCACGATGTGCGGCAACCTTGATCATGTGGTATGCCTTGCGGTTACCACGACTGGAACGGGAAGACTCCTCGCAAACCTCATTGGAGCTCTTCCAGTCAAAGCCTTCGTAACCCATGCGGCTGGCCATTCCACCGATGATCCACCAGTCAGGCATCGCCTGTCCCGGGGCATCGTAGAACTTGTTGTAGATGCGAAGACGACGCTCACCATTGGATCGAGTGAAGTCAACCTCACCCCAGGTTGCAGCCGGGAAGAGCACATCCGCAAAGCGGGCACCGATTGGATCACGCAGGTAGATATCCTGATTGACCACAACCATGCCGCCTGAATCTGCACGCTTCTTCAGGGTCTCGATGATCTCACCCTTGTCATAGGATGTAACCTGGTGAGGGTTGGCCAGTACCAGCTCGTGGAACTTGCTGTAGAGGCTCTGCGAACCGGTCATTGCCTGGATCCAGGTGGTACCGATCACATGTGCAAAGCGTGTGTGGCCGGAGACCAGATAACGATCCGTGTCGAGTGAACGACGACGGCGACCTGGACGCTTCTCAGGAGACTTGTTGCGAGGATAGCTGCCGCCACCTGCACCACCACGCTGGTGACCACCGAAGCGGCCCACAACCTGACCTGGACGCCCACCGGCACCACAGATAGTGGCCAGTGAGGATACGGCATTGGTGTTACCGGTGTTGTTGGACCAGTAGTACCCCTTCTCGATACCGAAGGAGGCCTTGGTGCCTGCACCCTTGTTGGTGAGCCACTCGGCTGCCTTGACGATATCTGCAGCAGGTACGTCACAGATCTTCGCAGCATTCTCCACCTTGTACTCGTCCTTGGACTGCACCCATTTACTGTAGCCCTTGAAGCCGCCCTTGAGCTGGAACATGCCCCAGGTTGTACGCCACTGCCATGGAGTATTACGGGTACCCTGGCCGAAGCCTGAGGAGGTCTCCCACTTGCTGTTGATCCACTTCTTGGTCCACTCCTTGTCCTCCCATCCGTTCTCACAGATAACACGGGCGATTGCACCCATCAGGATGGTATCGGTACCGATTGTCAGCTGGAAGTGGATGGTCTGGTCAGAACCCTTGCTCTTGGCATAGGCGATACCGGCCGTCTCACGAGGATTGAGCCAGATGGTCTTCATCCCACGCTCGATCGCAGGCTTGATGAACTGCGTATAGATAATGGTCTTGGTCTCATAGGGATCCGTACCATGAATCTGCAGCACATCTGCATCACCCCAGTCATCATAGGATGGACCGAAGTTGTCAAAGCCCGCATCACGGAAACCTGGAGTCGAGGTTACATCGGATGGGGTATCGTGGAAGGTGAACGACGCAGTGTTTACATTGCGACGTGCATACTTCTTGATCGCGTAGGTATTCTCCAGGTACTGGTAGGAGTAAGTCTTCACAGAGTAGGCATTGGCGCCATGATTCTTGATGACATACTTACCAACCTCGGCAGCGATATCGAGCGCAAAGTCCCAGCTTACCGGCTGCAGTGTACCGTTGATACGGACCATTGGATTGGTGAGACGATCACGAGTAGGGGTCTTGGGGTTGTAGCACTTGGCTGCAAGCAGACCACCACGCATGGAGGAGTCACCAGTCTTGTTGACCGCCTGCGTATCCTTGTCAGGAACAACGACCACGTTATGTGGACGACCGTTGTGCATAACGACGTTATGCTGTGCAGGGGCTACCCAGTTTTGAAGTGCACTGGTTGGGAAATCCTGACCAAATGCATTCTCAGAGGCCTTGGGACCACCATCACCCGAACCTACAGGCCAGCGATAGACCTTGTAGCCGCAGGCAACAATACAGTAGTCACATGCCGTTGTGAGGACATCCGCATGCTTGGGTGGCAATGGCGCGGAGTCTTCTGGCAGATAATAATTTGTAGACATATCTTTTCTCCTTAAGATTCCATCAGGTTCTGGTTACGGCCGTAAATCAGCCCCATCATGCCAACCGCATAGATGTCGTCACCGTCCAGCTCCAGAAGGACCTGAGGCAGACTCTCATAAGCCTGACCGGAAACGATGATTCCATGGCGGGTTACATCGTAGGTAGAGAGATGGAGTGGGCAGGAACCCATGATCCTGTGCTCATCTACCGCCTTGTAACGTCCCAGCAGTGGACCACCCTGGTGTGTGCAGAGTGCACTGAATGCAACCAGGTCGCGTCCTGGACCGACACCACCACCACACTTGACGCCGGTCTTCACCATGGTCGCCATGGAGTTCTTTCCGTCATCAGGATAGTTGATGGTTACAGGAACGTTATCCTTCATCTCACTCAGCTTGCCGACCAGCTTGCGAGGATAGCCAACCACCCGTGCCTTGGCCTGTTCTGCCTTGGCTGTTCCCGGGAACAGGGTGAGAGAGACTGTGCTCGCAGTGGCTGCTGTCGCACCACTGTACATCAGGAACTGACGACGGTTGAGCATGCACTTGCCGTGCTCACCCGCAGTCTGGTCCTCTCTTTTCTTGATTGTCACTTCTTTCTCAGTGCTCATTATTTCTTCTCCATCATCAGCTCTGCCTTGGTAAACAGAGGTGCATAATCAACCGCAGCAGGGCGCTCAATCATGATCTCCTCACCAGAGAACGCCTCCAGGAAAGCAACCAGATCCTCCTTCTCCTCGTCGGTCAGACCGAGAGGCTTGATCAGATCACTCTTGGTTGCAGAGTAGTCGTTATGACCACCGCCGGCATTGTAGAAGTCAACGACCTCTTCCAGTGAGTTGAGTGTGCCGTTATGCATATATGGCGCGGTATACATGGTGTAGCGCAGTGATGGAACACGGAACTTGCCCTTGTCCCACTTGTTCTTGCCACGGAAGTAGAAACCTGGATCTCCCTTGGAGTTGCGATACATCTCCTCGTTTGAACCCTTGGCATACATCTCGTAACGGTAGGTGATCTGTGCCAGACCATCTGTCTTCCAGCGCTCCAGCGTAGGGACACCAATGTTGTAGAAGTTGAAGTCAGTAGCCATTGGGCCATTGTGACACTCAATGCAGTTGGCCTTGCCGTTAAACAGTGCCATACCACGCTTCTGCTCCTCGCTCAGTGCGTTCTCGTCACCATTGAAGTAGTTGTCAATGGGTGCATCACGCTGTACCAGCTCGGCACGCTCAAAGGCTGCAATCGCACGGAATGCGTTGCGGTAGAGTGGGAACTCATCACCGAAGACCTCATTGAACCGTTTTCTGTATTCTGGCATCAGAGCAAGGCGAGCCTCAACGATGTCAAACTCCGCATTGCCTGCGACCGCACCACCAGCTGCTGACTTGGCCTGTGCCTCCAGAGAGGATACAGAACCGGCCCAGAAGAGGCGTGGGTAGTAGGCAGAGTTGACGGCAGTCTGGCTGTTGCGCCAGTGGACTGTTCCTGGGTATCCACGAGAGATATCCTCTGCCCATGCCCAACCCTGATCTGGCTCATGACAGGCAGAGCAGGGGGTGGAAGTATCACCGCCCACTGCTGGCTCGAAGAAGAGCATTTTGCCCAACTCAACCTTCGCAGGTGTGATGGGGTTATCCGGAGGAACAGGGACGGGTCCCAGTGCCGCCAGCGGTGGGTTGATAGAGGCTCCAGCTGGCTTGAGGCCAGAAGCTACTACAGGTGTTCCGCTGCCCATAGACGCAACAACCATTGGGGCTGCTGCAGACTCGGTGGAAACAGAACCTGCCTGCGAGGTACATCCAACCATCAACGTTGTAGTCATTACGACAGCAACGGCGATTGGGTTTCTGTTTTTCTTTTCAAACATAATTATCTCCTAATCGCTTACTTGATCGGCGCACGTGTGCGGTTATCGACCTGTCGCCAGTTCTCGATTACCTCATACTCTGCAGGGAATGGCTTGGACCAGACAAACTCGTCACCAGTCAATGCGTCACCGGAGAGTGCCTCCAGGTAGGCCACCAGATCGGCCTTCTCACCATCAGTCAGACGCAGTGGCTTGAGCAGTGAGCTCTTGTTACTGTCCTGGCCACCACCCTGGTTGTAGAAATCAACCACATCATCCAGAGTCGCCATCATGCCGTTATGCATATAGGGGGCGCTGTACTTGAGGCCACGAAGCTGTGGTGTCATGAACATGCCACGGTCGGAACCGTCCGCTTCATGGCTCTGCACTGCCGCACCGATATCACGCTTGGTGTTGAAGATGTTCTCCACACCCATTCCAATACCGTAAGCCAGATAGGCCTGATGGTTCATGGGATCCATAAATACATCCAGATTCTCGGGAACACCGGTGTTGTGACGGCCACCATCGGAGTAGAGCGGGCCGGTATGACACTGGTTACATCCACCCTTGCCACCAAAGATCGCTTCGCCGCGCTTGGCGGCATCACTCATGGTGCCGTTGTCTACCGGTGCGTTACGGGTAGTGAGGGTCTTCATAAAGATTGGAAGCAGCTTACGGATACTGCCATTGGATGGCTCCCCCATACCGGCCGCCTTGTAGAGCGCCAGGTATTCTGAATCCTGCTTGACGCGCTCCTGCATCATCCGCATATCCATGTTCATGATGTAGTCCTCGGTGAGCATCTCACGAGTCACATCATTGAGGTTGGTGCCGATGCGCCCATCATGCATCCAGGTCTTCTTGTGTGCGGTATTGACCAGTGAGGGTGCATTACGGAAGTGACCATTACCTGGATATCCAGGGGACAGGGCCTCCTTGCTGCCGAACCCATGGTTTGGATCATGGCAATCTGCACACGCAATACCCGCATCACCAGAAATGCGGCGGTCAAAGAAGAGTCGTTTACCGAGCTCAGCCTTCGCAGCATTCACATCGATCTTGGCAACCGGGCCGTGTGCCCCGGATGCAACCGCTGTGGATACCCCGACACTCAGGCTCAGGGCAATCGTTGCTGCGATTGCACCTTGCACTGTTTTCAGTCGTTCTCCCATATCGTTTCTCCATTAGTTGGTTGGACGAATTAATCAAATTGGCTTCAATGAGTAACTTCCACTACTCAATATTCATAACCGTCATAGATATTTGCATCATTCGTGCCAGATCACATAAAACTTTAATATACTTTTATATATCATGAGGTTATGTATTGAATTACCCGCTTGACCGGATCGAACAGAAGGTCAGAACATGAACACTTTGTTCACTTAATGGGTAACTCGTGCGGATTAATTCAACGAATCGTGCAATCTGTTTCTCTGGGGATAAAAAACACCCCCACCGAACGGTGGGGGTGAATCAAGAGCAACAACTTGAGTATCAGCTGCTGTCAGTCCAGTAGGCTCTCTATTCTCGGACAGCCTCCTGGTTGCGTCCAGCGCGCTCTCTTCTGACCAGAATCAGTCCGGCAATAAAGAGTGCCAGGGTGACGCCTCCGGGGATGCCATAGAGGCGCTGCTGGTCGATCTCGGGTGGTAAAACCAGCCAGGTCCAGGTGGTAAGGGTGTGTCTGCCTCCCTTCTCCCCATTGCTGCCATCCCAGTTGGCAAAGGAGATCGGGAGGAACTTGCCCTCGACAAAGTTGATGTCTCCAGAGTCGCCACCAATACGGGGGCGGGTCATCAGCACCTGCCAGCGCCCATCCTTCCAGGATGCCCGGGTCTGAAGAGAGTGGTCCCCCATGCGTGGTTCGATCTTCTTGTCCGGCCCCGATCCATCCAGCAACATTCCGGAGTCGGCAACGGCCGGCTCCACACTACCCGCATTCCAGTACCACATCGTGGTGTGGTGGGCGCTATCACCGTGACGGTAGAGTGGCTTGACCACAACCGGTTTGGTCTCGAATGCATCCTCCTTGGGGAACTGCACCGCTACTGCGTCAGAGAACATCTCCAGATTCTCATCCTGGATCCCCTCCGAGGTCTCCTCGCCGGGCCGACTGTCGGTACGGTCATCAAACTCCAGCAACAGTGCGATATCTCTGTCGTTGTAGAGTGCACGCACAGTAATGGCGTCATTGAGTGGAGTAAAGAGACGATCCTCCTTGATGATGTTAGGGACCATCATCAAGGTGGTCGGCTCTGCACTCCCCCAACGCTCATCATCAAGGGAGTCGGGAGTCACTCCAGCAATCCTGGTCGCACGGATCATGTTGCTGTCGCTTAATGGGGTTGTACTCTCGCGCAGACTGTAGACGTAGTTGGCAATATGCCAGCGATCCTCCAGACTGACGGGGTCCTCATTCCCCTCCTCTGTGGCACGGTGAGCCGGCATCGGTGTACCGGGGATACCGATCGAGAGACGGGCATAGATATTGCGAATGGTCTGGTCACGACTCTCCTCGAGCGTCTTGCCATCTGTAAAGTTGGTTGCCCTCCAGGTCCACGGCTTGGTCAGATCCCGTGGCCAGATCCGGTTGCTCCAGTCATCCGCCAGCTGCTTGCCAGACATGATATTGCCGCGGCCGGTATCTCCATGACACTCCGTACAGGACTTCTCAAAGGCAACCTTGCCCTTGGCCAGGGACTCCTCACTGTAGGCAATCTGCCCCTCTTCGGGTTCACGCTCGGTGATGATCTGGAAGTCATCCTTGAGGTAGCGACCACTATCCTCATCGTAATCCTCATCCTCCGCATCCTCGGGCGGCCATGCTGCGGTAATGTCGAAGGACTTGATCACCGGAATCAGGCTGCTGATCTGCTGATCCGAAAGCAGGGTTCCCCAGCCCGGCATGGCGGTACCATCGAGACCAAACTTGATGGTATGGAAGAGATCCTCATCCCTCGGCAGCACCATCCCCGGAGAGCTCTTGTATTTAAATAGAGAGAAGGTGAAGTCACGCGGTTTGGGGTACATCAGCTCCGCAGCAACACCATCGCCCATCCCCTCCTCACCATGGCAGACCATGCAGCGGTACTGGTACAGATCATTCCCCTTCATCCCCTTGCGGGCCTCCAGTATGGAGTCTCTCATTCCGGTTGCCGCCTCGGAATCCTTCAGGTTCCAGATTCTGGGGACCTGTCCGTTATAGTCGAAGATAAACATCAGGACATTCCAGATCTCATCCTCACTCAGCATCTCATGCCAGACCGGCATTGCAGAGTTCCAGGGGGTGCCCTCCTTGGGCAGCCCTGGGCCACCGGTAGCGGCACGCCAGAAGAGGAATGCCTCCTGCTGCTGCGGGATTACCGTTGGATCCTGGAAGTTGATCGGCTGGGGGTTGAACCCCTCCGCATAGTGCCCCTTGCCATCCAGCAGGTCGCCGTGACAGAAGAAGCAGTTCTCATAGTAGACATCACGCCCGGCCGTGACCGATTCATTGTAGACCTCCATTGCACCCTCACGATCCCCCTCCTTCCAGAGGCCCAGCGCCTCGGTGCGGACCGGGCTCTCGAGGCTGTTGAGATCAAAGTTCTTGCCCCAGATCTTGATACTGGAGGGGGGCGCCGGATGGACCTGACGCAGCTCAACCGGCGAGTCGAGCGAGGGTTTAACCATCCCGTAAGTGGTGTACCCCACCACTGCGGGTATTGCGAGCAGAAAGAACCAGCGGGTGACCGTGAGACGCACCCCATCCCCACGCAGCACATTCTGAATCGGCAAGAGAAATGCGGCCCAACGCTCGTCATCAAAGGAGAAGTAGAGCAGCACACCCACCACGGTGATCACCATAAACTGAATCACCAGTGACTTTGGCATCAATGGAGGGAAGGCATTGGTAAAGATCAGATAGGCGGCGATGACTACCAGAATCGCCTGCCAGAATGCCGAAATTCCAAATCGTTTCATGGGTAAAGTACTCCAGATCTCTCTCTAGGGTGCAGCAAAACGGGGGGTATTGCGGGGCACGAGCAGAGAAGCTCCATGCCCCACAAGATATACAGCTACTTCGACTGCGCAACCATATAATCCACCAGGGCCTTCAGCTGATCATCACTGTAGGTGGTTCCACCGCGCGGAAGCATGATCGGATTGGTTGCAGATCCATTAATGGCGACCGCATAGAGGGCATCCATCCCCTTGGCAATGCGTGGCGCCCACCCCGCCTTGTCACCCAGAGCAGGCGCGCCCACAGCAGCAGCGGTAGCCGGGCTATGGCATGCAAAACAGCCTGCCATAAAATCACCTGCTGCATCGGCCATTGCCAGTTGCCCCATACCCATTGCTGCTGCAGCCATAACACTCATCATCACCTTTTTCATCACTGTTTCCTCATTTGAAAGTTAAAAAAGAGTAGGTCTAAATTCCTCTATTGCTACTGCTTCTGCAGCAGCTCCACAATCATCATCAGCTCGCTGACGGTCATCTTCTCGCCGAAGTCTGCCGGCATCAGCCCCTGGGCATACCCCTCGGCAATCACCGCATTGGGGTCAACGATACTCTGCTGGAGGGTTGCACCATCCTGACGCCCACCAATGGCTGCAAGGCTGGGGCCAAGATCCCCACCGGAGCCATTAATCACGTGACAGGCACTGCAACCATACTTGCCAATCGCCTCCTCACCCGTTGCGGCAGGGGCAGCTGCCCCACCGGTCGCCGGACCACTCTCGGCAACCGCAGGTGCCTCGGTCGGAAGCGCTACCGTCACCTCATTGCCATCCTTTGCCTGCATAAAGGCGATAATGGCATCCATCTCAATATCGGAGAGACTCAACGGGGCCTTGTCTACCGTTGGCATTGGGGACTCCGTATCATTGCTCCCCTTCTTGCCGAAGGTGGCGACCACATAGCCACTGGGATCCACCATCGATTCCCGCAGATAGCCCTCTACATCACTGGCACTTCCCTGGTAGCGCTCATCCGCCAACCGCTCGCTGGCTATATCAGCCATATTGAGCACCAGAATATCGGGGGCACGTCCGAGGTTGTTGTGACAGAGGGTACAGGTCCCCTTCCCCTTGAAGAGCTCTTCACCCATCGAGACAAATCCGTCCATGGTCAGTGCACCCAGATCCACCTCCTTCTCAACCGGAGCCTCACCCTCCACCTGTGGAAGAATGTTGGCCACCAGGGTGAAGAGCAACACCAGTGCCACGCTGAAACCCAGAACCGAGGTCAGCACATGGCCACGCTGAGCGGATCGAACAACCAGTCGGCTGGGCACTCTCATGTTTCGCTTCTCCATTACCCTGCCCCCCTTTCAGCCTTCGGTACCGGCTGCTTCTGGCCACTGAGGTTGGAGATCCAGAAGACAAAGAGGACAAAGACGATAAACAGCACCGTCACCAGCGTCACCATATTGCCCGCATAGCCAATCGCCGGGATGTAGTTATCGGGCGAGTTGTCCTTCATCACGGTATAGATGTGCCAGTGGGTCTTGACCGAGGAGCGGACATACCCCATCAGCCCCATCAGCCAGGTGAAGGCGACCGGAAGTGCAAACAGGGCGTACTGGGAGCGGTTGGAGACTTTGCCCCAGACCGCCGGGTACTTGACCTCGGCATTCTTGTACATCATCCCATCCAGAATCACCCCGGCAACAATAACGATCAGGGTAGAGACCACCTGGGTTACGCTGGAGCCCACCTTGTAGACGGTATTGGTGAAGTAACCATAGTAGACACCGGCAAAGATGATATTGATGATTGCGACAATATAGATTGCGGTCAGCAACGCATTGCCGGCGGGCGCCCAGGAGACTGTCGCCACCTTGTCCGACCGCCGATAGAGCTGGAAGGAGAGGAAGGTGGCAATCAGCATCAGATTGACCGCAATATTCTTCGCCGGCATGATCCCCAGCGGACCGAGGATATGGTGGTGGCTACCCCCCAGCGCGGAGATCTCACTCGCAGTCAGCAACAGAGTGTGGGGTGTCATCCAGATCAGGAAACAGATCACGATCGTCCCTGCAATCCACTTGATGAATCCCTGATAGCGCCTGGAGCCCTCGGTCCGCGACATTCCAGACCAGAGATAGTAGTTGGCCGCCAGCAGAATGGTACCGATCAATACGGCCTGAACAATAAAGAGCCACGCCAGAATACCGCCCATCGCGGTAATTCCCATCTGCTGGGAGTAGGCATAGACCTCTGCCATCAGCCAGTAGCCGGCAAAAGGGAGCGGCAGAAAGGCGAGAATGGCGATAAAGTTGGAGGTATATCCCATCCAGTCATAGTGTGCCTTCTGCGCCTCGGTTCTTGCCGCCAGGAACTTGAACCCTGCATAGGCACCGACAACGGCACCACCAAATGCAATATTGGCGATAAAGCGGTGGAGATTGACCGGATTCCAGAGTGGCCCCTTCATCACCTCCCAGATATTGCCCACAACGGCCCCTACATCACTCACCCCGGAGGGCGCCATCATGAAGGTAGCCCAGGAGTTGGAGACCACCATCAGGGTCAGCCCAACCCCATTGAGCATCAATCCCAGTGAGAGGTGGACCCACTTTTTGTCACCATAGCGCAGCGCATCCCAGCCATAGTAGTAGATATAGAGGAAGAAGCTCTCCAGGAAGAAAAGTACTGCATAGACCAGCATCTGTGCCCCAAACACCTCCATCATGTAGTCCATGAAGGTGGGATACAACAGGAAGAGTGCCAGTGCCAGGGTTCCACCAAACAGGGCGGTAATCGAGTAGGCGGTGATGCTGATCTTCATGAACTCATGCGCCATGTCATCGTAGCGATCATCTCCCGTCTTCACCCCCATGATCTCGATACCGACCACAAACATCGGTACCGCCAGTACCAGCGCCCCAAAGAAAAGATGCATCTGGGCAATCACCCAGACAACCGCGCGACTGCTGACCCCTATGTTGGGATAGTCCTCACGACTGGGCTGGGGTGCAGGTGTCAGTTCAGCGCTACCCCCAACCACCTCGGCGGCAACAGACTCATTGAAGAGTGAGGGTGAGGTGGGATCAACCCCGAGTGATGCAATGGCGAGCAGTGCCAGCAGAAAGATTGCAAAAAATGTACGCTGTTTCATTGTATGCACTCTCCCTGTTACTGTGCCGGTGACAGATCAAGATTGAGGGGCAGCCCCTGCATTCCCATGATGGCATGGTCCATTCCATAGAACAGAAGAAGTGCCGCGATAAGCGCAACCACAAATGCAATACCTGTTTTCATCAAATCACCTGAATAGATTACTGTGTTGTCAATGTATGTAGTGTTGTCAACCTATGTAAGGGAGTCCGGACCAACCTCTGTCAGTGGTGAAGCACCACCCCGCCAGAGTAGATCAGCAGCCACCAGAAAAAGAGGAGAATCCCGGCGGTTGTTGCAAGGAAAAGTCTGGGACCCCAGGTGGTGGGAGCACCCCCTGTGACGCTGGAATCACTCTCCGTCCCGCTCTTGTCGGTTGTTTCATTGCGCTCAGACATCACTCTCCCTCGATCAAAAACGAATACCATCATCCTGACTGCATTTTCCATGCCACAAAAACAGGGAAAACTATTTATCCTTAATGATCTGTATGTTACATTAAGAGTTGAACGTTTTGTTCAATTTATTGGGCCGCATGAAAACGCCAGATCGTTCACAAATTGAACGATCTGTTCAGTTCCGGATAGAACAGATCTTCCAATTGCACAGATCATCCCACCCCTCCTGCCACGGAATAGAAAACAGCCACTATTATTATTAACAATCAACAAGATATACAATTGGCACGCCTCATGCATCTATATCGGGACCTAACCCACAAACCGAATTACAGAGTTGATAAAGAGCAGAGCCATGAGTTCAGACCAGACCATTGATGCATTGATCCAGCTTCTTGAGAGAGGAGATGAGGCAGACCGCTGTTATGTTCTACAGGCACTGGGGAAGCTGACAGATTCCACCATTGCACCCGATATCTCAAAGCGGGTACTCCCCTACCTCAGGGACCAGGATATCGATGTCTGTGTTGACGCCGCCGAGACCCTGGGGAAACTGGGAGGCGAGGGGGTGACTGCCGCGCTGCTTGAGTCGCTGGAGAAGGATCCAGATGGAGAGATCAAGACCGCCATTGCCCGAGCCCTTGGTGAACTGGGCGATCCGGAGGCAGCAGCCGGACTGATTCGGGTGATGGAGGAGCGCGACGAGGGGATTGAGATCATTGAGGATGGCTGGGATCTCTGGTGGGACGTACAGCTGGCTGCAGTCAAGTCAGTCGGCAGACTGAGATCCACCGAGGCTGTTCCCGCTTTGGCTCGTATTCTTGAGAGTGAAGAGGGTGAGGATATTGAGGCCAACATTCTCCGCTCTCTTGCCGAGATTGACAGCAGGGAGAGCATTGAGGCACTGGAAAAAATCATGGGTGAGGGAAATTCACGCAAACAGCGACGTGTTGCCACCGCCCTGGGGCACTCCCACTCCGGTGAGGCCGCCCGAATCCTTGGTCGTGCTCTGCAGTCCAAACATGCCGATGTACGTGCACATGCGGCCAGGGCGCTGGAGGGGCAGGATGCCAAGCGCTATCTGCCGGCAATCATGCTGCTGATCAAGGACTCCAGTGATGATGTGCGCAGAGCAGCCATCCATGCCGCCACCGCCCTCGGTGAGATGAAGAATCCAAGCCAGGAGGCAATGGAGATGTTCACCGGTCTGCTCAATGATGAGAGTGCTCTGGTACGGGCAACCTCACTCAACACACTGGCCAACATGGAGAGAACGGTTCTGCAGGCAAAACTGGGGGATGAGAGTGTAGATCGAATTATTGATCTGATTGGGGATCCCGACATCGAGTCATCAATCGCTGCCACACGGCTCTTCTCAAAACTGAACCGTCCCGGGGCGGAGGAGCAGCTGATTGCCCTGCTCGAGGATGGAGAGAACGAGAGTGCCATCCGCAGACAGGCCGCCCTCAGTCTCGCCATGGCAGAGCAGGTAGGTAGTGACGCCATTGAGGCACTGACCCGGGCCCTCAGTGACCCGGAGCAGTCTGTCCGCCTGGCCGCACTGAGTGCATTGATGGAGAGCGAGAAGCGCTACACCCCGGAGAGCAGCAACGAGTCTCTGCCACGCCCAATCGAGATTGTAATTGCCGCACTCCACGGCGAGATCGACCTGACTCGCGAGGAGGAGAGCGAGCCCGGTGAGGATAGTGAGGCAGTCACTCAGTCTCAGGAGGTTCAGTTCAGTCGAGAGGGGCCACAACAGGAGCAGAGCGAAGAGAGCCCGGAGCAGAGTTCCGAAGAGATACTACCCGATTTTCCTGACTCCCCCACTGTGGAGGGGGAGATGCATGAAAGCCTCTCCACACTCGACACCATCGCGATGGACAATGTTGAGGCCGCCCTGATGCTGGACGAGGAGGAGGCTCTCGTTGAGGAGGAGTTTGATGAGGAGGCACAGGAGTATCTCGCCATTCTGGAGAAGAATGAGGAGGCCGCTGAACGTCGCGAACACCGCTTCAAGAACAAGGACATTCATACCGACGTGCGCCGCACGGCAGCAAGAATGCTTGGGCAGTCCCAGAACGAGGACGCCATTAACGAGTTGAACAGTGCCCTTAATGATGAGGATCACGAGATCCGGCGCCTTGCAGCGGAGGCACTGGCTCAGATTGCAGCAAACAACCCCTCCAATCCTGCACTGCTGAACACCCACGGCACCCTGATCTCGCAGATTCACTTTGGTAACCCCGATATCCGCATGGCTGCAATTCGTGCCCTCGGCGCAATGGAGAATCGTGCCGCAATCCCAACCCTGCTGGAGAGCCTGAGTGATGAGGATACCGTGGTACGCATGGAGACCATCCGTGCCCTGCTGTCGATTGCAACCAGTGACCTCGACTCCGAGAGTGAGGGCCACATGGTGACCCATGAGATCAGCGACAGCGAGATTCTCGACAGGATTGGAGAGATGCTTGGTGATGAGCAGCCCTCCGTCAGAAAATATGCTGCCGATGCAGTCACTACCATGCTGATCTACGGCGACGAGAGCAAGGAACGAACCAGCGCCCTGATAGAGAAGATCCTGGACGCCGGATTTGCCGGTGCCGGAGAGCAGGCACGCCACATGGGACGAGCACTGCGCATCCTTGATCCGCTCACCAGCACCAACCACCTGTTGCCACTGCTGGAGTCGATGCAGAGCAGTGCAGAGCGTCGATTTGTTATCGAGATGCTGGAAGAGATCTATCAACCAGAGGAGTCCCTGCTTCCTGGGACACATCTGCAGGCCGCATAACGTGGTTCTGGAATAGTTTTTATTAACCCACTTTTTCACTTACAGGAGTCGCATCAATCATGAAATCCTCAAAACGTCTGCTCAAGACACTCTCAGCTGTAGCAATCACTGCTGCTGCATTTTCCCCCATCAGTTCCGAGGCCGGATACAAGGTAGTTGACGTTGCCAACGGCGGCACCATCACCGGCACGGTCACCCTGAAGAAGGCTGCACCAAAGTCCGCTCACAAGGTCTACAACATCAAGAAGGATACCGATGTCTGTGGCAGTGGCGAGCGCATCGTTGATTACGTCCAGACCAATGGCAAGGCCCTGCTCAACACCGTGGTCTATCTGACCAAGGTCAAGCAGGGGAAAGAGTGGGGCGATACACCTGCCGAGGCCAACATCGACCAGCAGGGTTGTGAGTTCAAGCCCTTCCTCTCCATTGTTCAGAACGGCGGAAAGGTCACTGCAATCAACTCTGACCCGGTACTCCACAACATCCACACCTACGAACTGATGACCGGCACACTGAAGGGCCCCAAGAAGACCGTCTCCAATGTGAGTCAGCCGGATCAGGGCAGCAAGGTAACCAAGACTGTAAAGCTCAAGAAGGGCGACGCAATGAAGGTGGAGTGTGACGCACACGACTTCATGCACGGCTTTGTCTTTGTTGCCAAGAGCCCCTACTACGCCCTGGTGGATGGTGATGGCAAGTACACCATCGACAACGTACCCCCGGGCAAGTACAAGATCAAGGCGTTCAACGGCTTCCTGAAGCCAGGCAAGGGCAAGGCAACCGTCAAGGGTGGCGATACCGTAACCGTTGATATCAAGATGAAGTAATGAGACAGCTGCTTCCAGAACAGCTCACCCTGTTTGACCGCCTGGTTCTGACAGGGGGGGCAATCAACATGGTTGTCGTTCTCACCATCATCCTCTGGTACATGGTTGGTTAGGAGGCTGTCCGAGAATAGAGAGTCTACTGCGGAAAAGCTGAAGTTGGCCATATTTCGCCATCCTTTTCGTTAAATAGCGGTGCTATTCGCCTCAAAACCACACCTGCAATCAGCGATTGCGGTGGTCTAAGGACGATGACAAAATCTGTCTCAAATCAGCTCTCCCTCGCTACGACTTCTATTCTCGGACAGCCTCCCAGGAGCCACCGGACAACCCAGGAGATCATCCCCCATCACTGGGGGATGACTGTTTAGGGTCTTTATAAAACCGCATACCCAGTATGCTTTTTTACAAAGATCAATAAACAACAGACAGGAACGGGGTCAGACCCGCTTTTTTTGCACTGTTTGCAAGATTCTCAGCAAAAAGCGTAGTTGAAGAACAGTGCCAGAAAAGCGGGTTTGACCCCAAAACAAGCGGGAAAAGAGGTCATAACAGATGCACACTGAAAATGTCGTCCAGATGAGGCAGCCCCGCCAGCCAGGGCCGCTTCCAACCTATCAGAGAGTTCTGCTGGCTGTCGACTCCTCGGACCACTCCAACCGGGGCACCACCGAGGCCTTCCGGATCGCCTCCCATTTTGGCGCCTCCATCACAGGCACCCACGTCTATGCCGCCAAACTCCATGATGTCCGTTTTCGCCAGATGGAGGGAGGCCTTCCTGAGCAGTTCCGCGAGGAGGAGGAGCTTGAGCGTCAGCGCGATGTCCATGATGACCTGATCACCAAGGGGCTCTCCATCATTACCGACTCCTATCTGGATCAGGCAGAAGATCTGGCCGGTGAGAAGGGGATCGCATTTGATCGCCGCCCACTGGAGGGGAAGAACTACCGGGAGCTGACCCATGAAACCAACAGCGGAAGATATGATCTGCTGGTGATGGGGGCACTCGGCCTCGGCGCCATTCGCGGAAGCCGTCTGGGTACAGTTACCGACCGGGTTGCCCGTCGTTCGGAGATTGATCTGCTGGTGATCAAGGAGCCCGAGATCAACCTCAACCGCGGCCCCATTGTGGTCGCCATCGACGGATCGGCCCGCGCCTACGGCGGACTGCTGACCGCCTTCTCGCTGGCCCAGGAGTGGGGCTGCAAGGTCAAGGTGATCTCCGCCTTTGACCCCTACTACCACTATGTGGCCTTCAACCGCATTGCCGGGGTCCTCTCCGAGGAGGCCGGAAAGGTCTTCAAGTTCAAGGAGCAGGAGAAGCTCCACGAGGAGATTATCGACTCCGGGCTGGCCAGGATCTATCAGGGGCACCTCGATGTCGCCGAATCGATCGCCAGGGATTACGGGATTGAGATTGAGACTACCCTGCTGGATGGCAAGGCACATGATGCAATCGAACGCTATGTTGCCAACGCCCGCCCCTCGCTGCTGGTGGTTGGCAAGCTGGGGATTCACGCCGATGATGAACTCGATATTGGCGGAAACAGTGAGCTGCTGCTGCGTAATGTGGAGTGTGCGGTGCTGTTGAGCCAGCGCAGTTACCAGCCTGAGGTGGATGTGGTAGCCGAGACCACCACATCATGGACCCATGAGGCGGAGGGGCGGATGGAGCGAGTCCCCTCCTTTGTCCGCAACATGGCGCGGATGGCGATCCTCCGTTATGCGCAGGAGCGCGGCCACACCGTCATTACCGAAAGAATTGTCGAGGAGGCGACCGCCCAGCTGATGCCGGGCCACGCCGAGCAGGCGATGGGAGAGATTGTTGATGCCTATGAGGCCGGGGAGCTGAGACACAAGCCCGATGAGGCCGGCGTAGTGACCGACAAGGTGATGCGCTGGGATGAAGAGGCAACCCGGCTGCTGATGTCGGTTGAGGAGCTCGCACTGCGCGGCAACCTCAGTATGCGTGCCGAGAAGCGGGCCCGCGGAGATCGATCCAATCGGGTCACTGTGGACCATATTCGACCATTTATCGAAGAGTCTGACGCTGACAAGAGTGCTTCTGATTCTTCATCTGAGGGGGTCGGCAGCAGGGATGCTGTCGTCAAGACCCCAGGGACGGGTTTACGCCATCCCTCAGAAGGAGAGCCAGAAGCACTCTCTTCTCCCACTTGGGCTGCTGCTGCCCTCGCCCGCCTGGCACGGGTTCCCGAGGGGTTCATGCGCGACTCCAGCAGGGAGCGGATTGAGTCCTATGCCCGCAAACAGGGAGATCCGGAGATTACACTGGAGATTGCCGAGGCCGGACTGGAGCAGGCTCGCAAGGCGATGGAAGAGTCCATGCACAGCCAGCAGAGCAGCCCCCCTTCTGAAGAGGAGAAGAGTGAGAAGAGAGCGAGTCTCTGCCCCTTTGCCAATCTGGCTCAGGCCGGGGAGAGAGATCGCAAAAAAGCCCTCAAACAGGCGCAGGAAAAGAGCCTGAGCTGGAGTAGTGGTGCCGAGGCGAGAATGGAGCGGATCCCTGAGGGGTTCATGCGCGACCTGACCCGTCAGCGGGTGGAGACCTTTGCCAGAAAACATGGCACCACCGAGATCAGTGAGGCGCTGGTCGAGGAGAAATATGGCGAGTGGGCCGCAGGGTCCAGCAAGAGGGAGTCCACCATGGAGTGGGAGCCGGATGCCAAGGCTCGAATCGAGAAGATCCCCGATTTCGTCAAGGGGATGGTGATTCTGGAGGTGGAGCGCTGTGCACGTGAGCTGGAGCTGGATCGTGTCACCCATGCAGCCGTCGACAAGGCAAGCAATGCCTGGGAGATGGGCAGCGGCTTTCACTCCGAGTCCAACCCGGATCAGTACAAATGAACAACAGCGACAGCGCCTCACGCAAAGATGCAAAGACGCAAAGAAAGGCGATTGACCATATTCGCCTTGAAAATCACTTTGGTGACACAAACCAGTTTGCAGACCCTTTAGATTCCTTAAGCTCTTACAGAATCAAGACCGTTAACTACACAATTAATCTGACATATCCTGCAAAGAAAACACCCTACAAACCTCTGCGCCTTGGCCCCTTTGCGCGAGACGCTGCGGCTTTTTAACGAATAATGAACGACCTCTTCCTCCTCGCCATCAACCTCACCCGGCGCTGCAATCTCAGCTGCAGCCACTGCTATCTGGATGCAGAGACCCTGCAGCATGGCAGCGAGGGAGAGCTGTCGACCGATGAGGTGAGAGAGCTACTGAGTGAGATTGCCGAGCGCAGCACCGATACCATGGTGGTTCTGACCGGTGGTGAACCGCTGCTGCGCAGGGATCTGGAGGTGCTGGTCGAGCATGGATCGAAGCTGGGACTCTCGATTGTCATTGGAACCAACGGGGTGCTACTGAGCGATCAACGGGTCGCATCCCTCAAGGCGGCTGGTGCAATGGGTGCCGGAATCAGTGTCGACTCCCTTGATCCAGGATTTCATGACCAGTTCCGTGGCTGCCCCGGCAGCTGGGAGAAGACCCTGGCCGGGATGGATGCCTGTCGCCGGCACGATCTCCCCTTTCAGGTCCACTTCTCCATTACCGAGGGGAATGTCGATGAGATCGACGGGATGGTGGAGTTCACCAAGTCGGTGGGTGCCCACCTGCTGAACATCTTCTTCCTGGTCTGTACCGGTCGTGGCGAGAAGATGTCCGACATCACCCCACAGCGCTATGAGCAGGCACTGACCCAGATTATTGATGCCCAGCAGAAAAATCCGGAGCTGATGATCCGTGCCCGCTGTGCCCCCCACTACAAGCGCATCGCCTACCAGAGTGACCCCAACAGCCCGGTGACCCGGGCCGAGGGGTATGAGGGGGGCGGCTGCATCGCCGGCACCCACTACTGCCGGGTCACCCCGGAGGGTGGTGTCACCGCCTGCCCCTACATCCCCAATGAGGAGGGAAATATCCGTGAGCAGGGTCTCCTCTCGATCTGGGATCAATCGGAGAGCTTCGAACAGCTGAGAAATCCAACCCTCGGCGGAAAGTGTGGGCAGTGCGAGTACCAGATCCTCTGTGGCGGCTGCCGTGCACGGCCCAGGGCGATGGGGGGCACACTGATGGATGCCGACCCCTGGTGCTCCTGGGTTCCGCAGCAGGGTACAGCTCCCCAGGGCACTCTATCGACCTCTTTCAGAGAGTCTCACCATGTCATCCAGCCACTCGACACCTCACAGCAGGGTGAGGTCCAGTGGAATGAAGAGGCCACAAAACGGCTCAGCCGGGTTCCCGGATTCCTGCGCAAGATGGTGAAGAAACGGGCCGAGAAACATGTGCTGGAGCAGGGGCTTTCACTGGTCACCTCCGAGGTACTGACCGAGCTCTCCAGCCAGCGCTTTGGAAAAAATATGCCCAAACGGCCCGGTAGCAGTGGTCCCAAACCGATTGGGGGCCAGGAGCCCCTCTCCTCCCCCTCCGGGGAAATAGAGCTGGTGTGGACCGCCGAGGCAGAGCAGCGACTGGATGAGACCCCCTCCTTCCTGCGTGAGGGGGTACGTGCCGTGGCCGAGGATGTGGCTCGTACCGAGGGGAGACTGGAGGTCAACACCAAACTGCTGGATCGGCTGGAGGCGGAGGATGAGCCCGGGCGCAAGCTGGAGTGGGAGGAGGAGGCAGACCGAATGCTGGATGAGTTCCTCTCCGGGAAGCAGCCCCAGGTGGTGCTGTTTGTAAAACCGACCCTGGAGATGGCCGCCGAGCGAGAGGCCAAACGGATACAATCCAACCGAGTCACTGCAGAGGAGATCAAGAGCATCATTGATACCCAGCTCGCCGGGGTGGAGTGGGAGCCGGATGCACTACAGCGGGTGGAGAGTGCCCCCGAGTTCAACCGTGCCGGAATCAAGAAGGCGGCCGAGTTCAATGCCCGTCGCGAGGGGCTGGCCCGGATCAGCTCCGAGGATCTGACCCGATTCCGTAACCGCGCAATGATGAAGGCGGTACGCCGCCTGCGCGGCTTCGGGATGGAGGAGCTCAACTTTGATGCCTGGGAGATTGCCAGGGAGCGGGTTCCCCGCCTCAGGGACAATCCACAGGCCGAGAAGCGGTTCCAGACCATCCGCACCCATGTCGAGGGGCACCAGGGTGAGAATGGAGAGGGGCTGGGGATCCTGGACCGGGAGATGCTCGAGAAGATGAGGTCGGAACTGAAACGTCCCCGTACCTCAAAGAGAAATCCAGCCGTTCCGGAGACCCGGTCATGAGTCGCAGGGTGTTGATCATTGGCGGTGGGATCTCAGGGCTCTCCACCGCATGGTGGCTCAGTCAGGCCGGGATGGAGGTCGAGGTCTGGGAGCGGAACAATCGCGCCGGCGGAAAGATCAGGACAACCCGCAAGGAGGGTTACCAGATGGAGCAGGCTGCTGCCCTGCTGCTCAACTTTCGACCCGAGGTGGCCGAACTGGTTGCAGAGAGCGGGCTGGAGCCGTTCAAGAGCAGCCGCGCCCCCCTTGCAGAGCAGAACCGCTACCTGCTCAATAATGGAGCGCTCAACCCCCTCTCGATGGATATAAAGGGACTCCTGTTCTCAAAAAGCTGGAGCATGAGGGGGCGCCTGCGGATGATGGCTGAACCCCTGATCCCTCGTGGCGGCAGGGAGGATGAGTCCGTTACCGAGTTCATCACCCGTCGATTCGGTCGTGAACTGCTGGAGAAGGCGATGGATCCATTTGTCTCCGGCACCCTCGCCTCGGACCCGGACCTGGCCAATGCCGAGTCGACACTGGGACGACTGACCGCACTGGAGAGAAAATATGGCAGCCTGACTGCAGGCGCCCTGATCCACAAGATCAACCGCAAGAAGAGTGCCTGCGTCACCGAAACCTTCTCCTTTGAGGGGGGGATGTCGACACTGATTGAGCAGCTGGCGCAACAGCCGGGGATCACATTCCGAAGCCACCATGAGGCATGCTCAATTGAGGCCGACTCTCGCTCCACCAGGGAGAACCCAAAGTGGAGAGTCCATGGGAAAGATCGCTCCGCTCCAGATAACAGTGAGATTGAACGCTCGGTGGAACACCTGATCTTGAGCACCCCGGCAGCCATCACCGCCAGCCTGCTCTCCCCTCTCTCTCCTGAGGCAGCCACTCTGCTGAATGGAATCGAGTATGCACCACTGACTGTTCTGCACACCGGTTTCGACCACAGACAGATAGAGCACCCACTGGATGGGACAGGGTTCCTCACCCCAAAACAGGAGGCAATGCCATTTAATGGCAATATCTGGATGAGCAGCCTGTTCAGAGATCGTGCACCAGCAGGAAAGAGACTCCTTACCAGCTATCTGGGAGGGGCACGTCAACCCGAGGCGCAGTCATGGAGTGACGCAGAGACGCTGGAGAGGTCTCTGGATGGGCTCAACCCCATCCTCGGAATCCGGGGTGCCCCGGAGATGGTCCAAATTGACCGCCACCAGCAGGCCCTCCCCCTCTATCATGGCCACTACGCAGCCAGAATCAGAGAGCTGAACAAACTGCTATCCTCCTACAGCGGACTCCATATTGCCGCCAACTACATGGGAGGTGTCTCCGTACGGGACCGCATCGCAGAGGGGAGAAAACTTTCGGATGAGATTGTCCTGCGGGAGAGAGCGTTGAGAGAGAGGAGGGCGCAGCCACCCCTGCAGAGAGGGTGGGCCACACAGACCTCATGAGCAGCAGAGACCAACAACATCAGGGGAGCTTTCCCATCAGGCAGATCATGCCACTGGTGGCAGTGATCGCGGTGCTGATGCTGTCGGTCTCCTCCGCCATCGAGTGGTATGCCGATGAGGTCTCGCTACCGCGCTACTGTGGCGATCCCGACAAGGCACTGCACTATCTGGAGGCCGACCTGCGCGAACAGCGCCCGGCAGGAGATGACTCCAGGAGGCCCTACCTGATTGCCGCAAAACTGCTGTTTCTGGTCCCCCGACAGACCGGGGAGTCAATTCCGGACTATCTGAACCGTGTTGAGCTGGAGATTCGGGGGCGTTGCGCATGACCACCTATCAGTACGCCTCCTCACTGTTCGAAAAGGGACGCCAGTTCCTGCTCTTCTTCCTGCCGATGCTGTTGATACTGTTTGTGGCGGGCACCATCCACTTCTACTCCGACTATGAGATTCGAAGAGGGGCCACCCAGAATGCCGAGCAGCTCCATATTGAGCTGGCAGAGAAGATGGTGGCCGGAGACATCTCCAGAATCGTATCCGACCTGCTCTTCCTTGCAGAGCAGATGGATATGCTTCTCTTTGGCAGTGAGGGCAATGAGTCGGCGAAGAAGGAGTCCATCAACCAGATCTTCCTCAGCTTCGGAAAAAACAAGGGGATCTATGACCAGCTGCGCTATATCGACAACTCCGGCATTGAGTTATGCCGCGTAAACTACACCGGCAGAGGGGTGATATCGGTACCGGACAAGGAGTTACAGAACAAATCGGATCGCTACTATGTTCAGGAGGGGCTGGAGCTGCAGGAGGGTGAGGTCTACCTCTCCCCGATGGACCTCAATATCGAGGGTGCTGAGATTGAGCTGCCCCACAAGCCGGTGATCCGTTTTGTAACCCCCATCCACTCCCCCGATGGCAGGCACCAGGGGATGATTGTACTGAACTATCTTGGTAGCGAGCTGATCGAAAACTTCAGGCGCTCAGTGGCCTCCATCTCGGACCGGGCCCACCTGGTCAACAGCAATGGCTTCTGGCTCAGCCACACAAACCCGGAGAGGGAGTGGGGTTTCATGCTGGATCGGGCCAATGACACTTTCCGGCATCAGTACAGCGATGAGTGGAGCCTGATGAATACCTCCCGTTCAGGGCAGTTTGTGACCAGACATGGCCTCTTCTCCTACCTGACCGTCAACCCCCTGCGACTGGCACAGATCCGGGCCGGCACAACCGACCATGTCATCAATACAACGGAGCTGGATCGGTATAACTGGCGGATCATCTCCCATCTGCCACTTGATGAACTGGAATCGACACCACTTGGCTTCCTGCAGAAAAACCGTCCGCTCTATGCGGCAATCCTGATTTTCACCGCCATCCTCTCCTGGATCCTGACCCATAACACCCTGCACAGAAAAGAGATCGAGATGCAGCAGGCCAACGAGCTGCGCTTTCGTGACACCCTGGAGGAGATCCACCTCGCCGCACTGACCATTGATCCCGATGGGAACATCCTCTTCTGCAACAACTACCTGCTCCATCTGCTGCGCAAGCGACGCAGTGATGTCATCGGAAAGAACTGGTTCAGAAATTTTGTTCCAGATGATGAGGGGATGGATGGAGTCCAGCAGATTCTGGGGGGAGAGGATAGTGGCCATGGCTCCACCTACCATGAGTCACACATCGTTGACTTCCGTGGTGAGAAGAGACTGATCGCATGGACCTCAACCACCACCATCAATGACCACAATCAGCTTGAGAGCATCACCTGCATTGGTCAGGATATCACCGAACAGCATCAGACCCGAGAGGAGCTGACCAAGCTGGCTCGAGCAGCAGAACAGAGCCCTGCCGTAATCCTCATCACCGATGCAGCAGGAAACATCGAATATGTGAACCCGAAATTCACCCAGTTGACCGGATACCGCTCCGAGGAGGTGATTGGCAAGAACCCCAGAATCCTCAAGTCCGGTGAGACCACCCGTGAGGAGTACCGAAACCTCTGGCAGACCATCGGCAGCGGAAAGGAGTGGCGTGGAATCCTCCATAACCGCAAGAAAAATGGTGAGCTCTACTGGGAGTCTGCCCTGATGTCTCCCATCCGCAACGAGGAGGGAGAGATCACACACTTCCTCTCCGTCAAGGAGGATATTACTGCACGCAAACAGCTGGAGGACGAGGTAGCAAGGCGCAAGGAGGAGCTGGAGCAGGCGCGCACGCTGGCTGTGGTGGGACGCATGTCCAGCATGGTTGCCCACGACCTGCGCAACCCACTCTCATCGATCAAGATGGGGCTGCAGATCCTGAGCAGGAAGAAGGGGGGTGATCCTGAGGAGATCGAGCTGCACCAGATCGGACTGCAACAGATTCGCTACATGGAGTCGATTCTTGAGGGGCTGCTCGCCTACTCCAGGCCGGACGAGCTGAGCCTCTCCTGGGGCAATCTGGACAAGCTGACAGAGACTGCGATCAACACGGTCCAGAAGCAGGTCTCCGAAAACAACATTCAGGTCATCACCCACTACCCCGCCGGACTCCCTACGCTTCAGGTAGACAAGACCAAGATGCGACGTGTTTTGACCAACCTGTTAAGCAACGCAATCCATGCCATTGAAGAGGCCAGACCAGAGAGTCCCAGAATCATTATCAACGCACGCATGGATCTCAATGTAGAGGGATCCTTTATCCAGCTCGAAATCTGTGACAATGGAGTCGGCATCAAGAGGGAGGAGAGGGAGACCATCTTTGAGCCCTTTGTCACCTCGCGAGCCAAGGGGACTGGTCTTGGACTGGCCATCGTCAAGCGAATCATCGAACAGCACAACGGTACCATTACCATTGAGGGCAACAAGTGGAGTGGCTCCAGACAGCAGTTACAGGAAGGTGGAGAGCCGACGGCAGAGATGGCCATGCAACCAGGACGTGGCACCTGCATCGTCATCACCCTGCCCACCCACCATGAGTCACGTGACCTGCCCCAGACAGAAGAGCTGGAGAACCTTGAACAAACTCCAGAGACATTTATTCAAACCTCAACAACAATGCAGACTGAATGAGTTGAATTATGGCAAACCTACTGATTATTGATGACGACGATGCAAGCTGCAGAACCCTGAAACTCCACTTTCGTGCCCAGGGTCATGCCATCTCCATCGGTCATAGTGTAGATGAGGGGCTCTCAGTCGGATCAGCAATGTCCCCTGCCCCGGAGATCATCATCCTGGATATCCAGATGCCCGGAAGAACCGGACTGGAGGGGCTGCCGGACTTTACCTCTGCCTTCCCAAAGGCACACATCATCATGATCACTGCCTTCCATGACATGGAGAGCACCATCCAGGCAATGCAGAATGGGGCGGATGACTATATTCACAAGCCCATTGACCTGGACGAACTGGATCATGCTGTCGAGAGGCTGCTGGCACAGAATACAACACAGGATCAGATGGTAGAACCCGCCTCTACCCCAGCCAATCGATCGACCATGGTTGGACACAGCAGTGCAATGCGCGAGGTATTCAAGACCATCGGCATGGTTGCACGGAGCCCTGCCACTGTATTGATCACAGGTGAGAGTGGCACCGGCAAGGAGCTGGTTGCCCATGCCATCCACTCTGCGGGGGAACTTACGGAGGGGCCCTTTGTTGCAGTCAACTGTGCAGCCGTGGTCGAAACCCTGCTGGAGTCCGATCTTTTTGGCCACGAGAAGGGGGCCTTTACCGGCGCAGTCTCAAGACAGCCGGGGAAATTCGAGCTCGCTGAGGATGGCACAATCTTTCTGGATGAGATCGGAGAGCTCTCACCCAACATGCAGGCCAAGCTGTTGCGCGTTCTGCAGGAGAAGGAGTTCATTCCGGTTGGAGGAAAACATCCCATCTCCACCAATGCACGGGTCATTGCCGCCACCAATATCAACTTCGAGGAGCGGGTAAAGAGTGGGGAGTTCCGTGAGGACCTCTTCTACCGACTGCAGGTGGTGACCATCCATCTTCCGCCACTAAGAGAGCGCAAGGAGGATCTGCTGGATCTGGTACGCAACCTGTTGGATCGAATCAACAGGGAGCTGGGAAGAAATGTCAACCAGATCAGCATGGAGGTGATGAACTGCTTTCAGGAGTATGACTGGCCGGGAAATATCCGGGAGCTGGAAAATCTTCTGACCAAGCTGGTTGCACTCTCACCCGGAGACTCCATCACCCCCGAACTGATCCCGGAGGGGCTCTGTGGAAGTGCTGTCTCCGGCAACCTCTCCACCGATGCGCTCAACTCGACCCTGCAGCAGGCCGCCTCTGCAACCGACCTGATCAACCGCTCCCTGCAGGAGGTGGAGCGAGAGCATGTTCTGCGTGTTCTGGACGCCACCGGCTGGCACAAGGGGAGAACCTGCGAGATTCTTGGGGTATCACGCCCGCGACTGAGGCGGCTGATTGCCCAGTATGATATGGAGCCATGACTCCAGCAGAAAAAAAACACCCACCCCCGTGTAGAACGGAGATGGGTGGAGCCTCCCTCTGCAATGAGGAGGAGGTGCAGTGAAGGCTCTTCCATAGATTGATCCGGAGCACCGTCTGTTATTCCCTGTTACCCCAGAAAATCCAGCAAGATGGAGAGTTGGCTCTATCTTCCCGGAATTGCCGTGGATAGTTTCAAAAGTATTGGCACTCCTGATCTGCGGCCGTCTGTGGGCAGGGACGCCCACAGTCGTGCGACACCACCCTGCAAAGCCACGCTTTGCGGTGGTCCAAGGAGATGATGTGCTTGAGCGTGTCGCAGACAGGAGTACCAATCCTATTGAACTCATTGTTACAAGGAACATCTGAACACGTCTGGATGGGGGCTGGGGGGAAGGAAGAGCAGTGGTTCCTTAATCAGTGCTTCCGGAACTACTCTCGAACTGCGCGGGCTACGGTGTATGCCTTTCCCTGCTTCAGTTTCTTGTAGTTTCCAAAGACCTCCCTGAAGTTGCGCTTGATAAAGTCACGCAGTCCATTGATGGTGACGACCACGATCTGCCCGCCCGGACTCATCTGGGAATAGGCATCACACAACAAGATGGTCAACAGTTCACGCCCCACCTTTGCCGGTATATTGGAGACCACGGTGTCAAACCGAAGATCCTGGGGCACATTGCTCAATCCGTTGGAGAGGTAGGCGTGACACTGCTCCAGCCCGTTGATCCTCGCATTGCGGTTTGCATACTCAACTGCCAGATAGTCCTTGTCCACCATATGGACCGTCCCGCCGGAGAGCTGGCTGCCAATTGCAAGCCCCAGGGGACCGTAACCACACCCGATATCAAGAACGGTCTCTGCTGAAGAGAGCTCCAGATAATCCAGCAGCAGCCGGCTTCCCTCATCAATCCCTCTGGGGCTGAAGAGGCCCCAGGTGGTATGGAAGCTCAGTGGCCGCCCCAGCAGCAGCTGCTGAAAAACAATATCCTGTTTCAGCTTGCTGACCGATTCACACCCCCGGTTTCGGCTATTCCCTGTAGTTGAGACCATGCGGGGATTCTCTCACTCCGGGGATCAGAAATCATCGCTTTTCCGTTATAATCGCCCACTCAAAAGGACCACTGCAAGAATCAGGAAAACAGATACCATGGAACTCAGCGCTCTCACTGCCATCTCACCCGTTGATGGCCGTTATGGTCGTGCCACTGCCGACCTCCGCCTCATTTTCAGTGAGTATGGACTGATTCGACACCGCGTTCTGGTGGAGGTGCGCTGGCTACAGATGCTTGCCGCAAATCCAGACATCACTGAGGTCCCCCCACTCTCCGACCATGCACAACAGCTGTTGAACCACATGGTCGAGAAGTTCAATGAAGAGGATGCCCGGCGCATCAAGACCATTGAACGGACCACCAACCATGACGTCAAGGCGGTCGAGTACTTCATCAAGGAGAAGATTGCCGGAAATGACGAATTGGAGGCGGTGAGTGAGTTTATCCACTTTGCCTGTACCTCAGAGGATATCAATAACCTCTCCCATGCCCTGATGCTCAGGGAGTCACGCACCCAATCCATCCTCCCAAAAATGGATGAGATTATCGATGCGCTGACTGCAATGGCTCACCAGCTGGCCGATACCCCCATGCTCTGCCGCACCCATGGACAGCCCGCCAGCCCATCCACTATGGGCAAGGAGATTGCCAACGTCGTCCACCGCCTCGGCCGACAGCGCGAACAGCTCTCCAGTATTCAGTTCCTTGGAAAGATCAACGGCGCGGTTGGCAACTACAATGCACACCTCTCCGCCTATCCGGATCTGGATTGGGGGGAGATTGCACGGCGGTTTGTTGAGTCGCTCGGTCTGGAGTGGAACCCCTATACCATTCAGATCGAACCCCATGACTATATTGCGGAGTTTTTCGATGTAATCAGCCGCTTCAACAGCATCCTCCTGGATTATGACCGCGATGTCTGGTGGTACATCTCGATGGGGTACTTCAAGCAGAAGACGATTGAGGGTGAGGTCGGCTCCTCCACCATGCCGCACAAGGTCAACCCGATCGACTTTGAAAACTCCGAGGGGAATCTAGGAGTTGCAAATGCCATTATGGGACACCTCTCCGAGAAACTGGTGATCTCGCGTGGCCAGCGAGACCTGACCGACTCGACGGTATTAAGAAATCTGGGGGTGGGCATCGCTCACAGCCTGATCGCCTACAGCTCCACCCTGCGCGGCATTGGAAAGCTGGAGATCAATGAACAACGACTGCAGGAGGACCTTGACAACACCTGGGAGGTACTGGCCGAACCGATCCAGACCGTCATGCGCCGCTATGGGGTCGAAAACCCCTATGAGAAGCTGAAGGCGCTAACCCGTGGACAGGGCATTACCAGAGAGGCACTGCTGGAGTTTGTGGATGGACTGGAGATTCCCGAGGAGGCCAAAGAGTCCCTGCGCAGACTCTCCCCTGCAAGCTACATTGGAAATGCAGCCGAGATGGCAAGAAAGATCTAGCCCCATGGAAAACAGCTCAAAAATTATCGTAGCACTCGACTTTTCCACTGCTGCCGAGGCCATCGCCCTGGCAGAGCAGCTGGATCCAGCAGCCTGTCGGGTCAAGGTGGGGAAAGAGCTCTTTACCCGCTCCGGACCAGAGAGCGTGGAGAAACTGGTTGCTCTGGGGTTTGATCTCTTTCTCGACCTGAAATATCACGACATTCCCAACACCGTTGCCCGCGCCTGTGAGGCCGCAGCCGATCTCGGGGTCTGGATGGTCAATGTCCATGCCTCGGGTGGACGGCGGATGATGGAGAGTGCACGGGAGGCACTCGCCCGTCGAGAGGAGGCGCCCCTGCTGATCGCTGTGACCGTCCTCACCAGCATGGATCGTGGAGACCTCTCGGAGATTGGCCTGGAGAGTGATCCGGCTGAACAGGTGGTGCGACTCGCAAGACTGGCCCAACAGTCCGGAATGGATGGTGTGGTCTGCTCCCCCAGGGAGATTACCCCACTCCGTATGGAGCTGGGCAGTGATTTTCGTCTGGTAACTCCGGGGATTCGCCCTGCCGGCAGTGCCACAGGGGATCAGAAGCGGATCATGACCCCTGCCGAGGCGGTCTCACTCGGTAGTGACTGGCTGGTTATCGGCCGTCCGATTACTGCGGCAGAGGATCCACTGGCAGCACTCAATGCCATCAATCAGGAACTGGAGACAGCGTAACAGCACTCTTGCGCAAAACCGCAAAGCTCGCAAAGAACAGCTCTTAATGGTGTAGAGATTCTACTCCCAATAGAACCATTGGAGATAACGACTATGACCACCGCAATCCGAAGGGTTGTAGTGTGGGGGGGCATTGCGTGAGATTGCTGTTTTACTCCCCTGAGACCCCGACAATCGGCTTGATGGTATTCCATCGCTTGCACCCAGGACACTGCCAGTGGAGGTGGTGGGCCTGGAATCCGCAGTGGCTGCACTGATACTCCGGCTTCTCCTCCTGAAGCTGACGCGTCAGGATCTGGAGCCCAAGCAGCCCCTCCTTCGCCTCATCCTCGGCATGTTCCAGATTGAGCTTGATCAGCCGCTCAAGGCCACGAACCGAGGGGCGTATGGTCAGCTGCTCAACCAGGAACTGTTCCGCCTCACGCCCACCACGCATCAACTGAATCTGTTCCACCGCTGCCAATAGTACGGTTGTACTGGGATGATGCTTCAGCAACTGCTGCAGATAGTGGAGCACCTCATCAGCATCTGTCTCGGCACGATAGAGCTTCAGCAGTGGCTGGATAATATTGGGAATGTAACTGGCATTCTGCTCCTCAATCCGCTTGTAGCTCTCAATCGCAGCACGGGGGTGACCACTCAGAGTCAGAACCTCCGCCCGGAAGATGGTTGCACGCACCGCCAGTGGGTCCTCTCCCAGTGCCTGTTCTGCCAACTCCAGCGCCTGTTCCAGATCACCGGCTGAGCGTGCGGACTCCGCCTTCTCGCAGAGAAATTGCGCAATCACCGGTGCACCCCTTCCATCTTTCGTGCGCTGCCTGCGCAACATCTCAATCGCTCGATCCCACTCCTTCTCCTGCTGATAGATAACCACCAGCTGCTCATAGGCATCCTTCTGGTGCTGCCCCATTTCGACCAGATCAAGAAAGGGCTGTTCTGCACGATCCAGCAGCCCCGCCCGCATATAGTCCCTTCCCAGTTCCAGCAGTGCATTGCTACGCTGCTCACTACTGAGCGCCTCACTCTTGACTAGGTTGCTGTGGAGATGGATCGCCTGTGAGGTATCCCCCTGACGACGAAACAGGGTGCCCAGCGCCAGATGGGTCTCCACCATCTCCGGCTCCTCCTCTACCATCCGGGAGAAGAGATCAATTGCCCGATCCTGCTCCTCGTTGATCAGATAGTTGAGGCCGCGAAAGTAGTCACTGGAGAGTGTTGAGCAGCGCTGCTCCACAACCTGCGACCCACCCCTTTTTGCATACCACCAACCTGATGCCGCCGCAACCGGAAGCAGGACAAATCCAAGATAGGGAATCAGGGCATCCATCATGTATCAGGGGTCACTCATCCACCACTGTGGCAGACTTTAGTGCCTTGCGAAGACGGATTCTCAGAGAGAGAATCAACGGTAGTGCCGAGATCACCCCCAGCAGGACACCGGAGGCGAGGACAATAACCAGCAGCAGTGAGAGCGGGACCTCTCCCTGACCAAGATAGTAGTCAAATGAGACCGGATCGGCGTTGAGAACCGCAAACAGGGTGCCAAACCCGGCAACCAGCAGAAAGAGAATCAGAGTCAGGAAACGCATCGGGTTTCCGACTATCTATTTCTGCTGTTCTAGCCAGGCCTCATTGACCCGTTCACGCAACTCTTTACCAGGTTTGAAATGGGGGACAAACTTCTCCTCCAGCGCAACCGGATCCCCTGTCTTCGGATTACGTCCCATCCTCGCCGGACGGTGATGAAGTGAGAAACTCCCAAACCCACGGATCTCGATCCGCTCACCTGAACCCAGTGCCTCTGTCATCTTCTCAATGATGGTCTTGACCGCCATCTCGACATCGGTATAGGCCAGATGTGGAAGCTTTTTGTATAACGATTCAATCAGTTCCGATTTTGTCATGATTCTCCCCGCCTTCCTTCCTACTCTCGCAACGTTTTATATTACCTCTGGATGACGCCGGCGCAAGTAAAAATTGGTAGTTGAACAGCAAAACTGCACATCAAATCAACCATTTCACTCACCGGCACCATGCAGAGGCCAACGCAATCAGGACTCCATCTGCTTCTTGATCAGGTCACCAATCGTGGTTGATCCCGCATCATCGACAGCATTGGCCTCGTTGTAGTCCTTGATTGCCTTCTGCTCATCCAGTGAATCCTTCTGCTTGATGGAGAGATTCAGGGTATGGGACTTGCGGTCCACACCGAGGATCGCAACCTCGACCTCATCCCCCTCATTCAGCAGGGTGCGCGCATCCTCAACACGGTCGCGCGAGATCTCCGAGGCACGAAGGTATCCCTTCACCTCATCGGTCAGATCGATCACTGCCCCACGGGCATCAACCTCACCGACCTTGCCCATTACGATTGAACCTCTGGGGTTCTCTGCAACGTAGGTAGAGAATGGATTCTGCTCCAGCTGCTTGATACCGAGTGAGATTCTCTCACGCTCTGCATCGATGGCCAGAACAACCGTCTCAACCTCATCACCCTTGGAGAAGTTGCGAATCGCCTCCTCACCACTCTCCTGCCAGGAGATATCGGAGAGATGAACCAGTCCATCGATATCCCCCTCCAGGCCGATAAAGATACCAAACTCGGTGATGGACTTGATGTTACCCACCAAACGGTCACCCTTCTTGTGTGAGAGGCTGAAGAGCTCCCAAGGGTTAGCCTTACACTGCTTCATGCCGAGGGAGATGCGGCGACGCTCCTCGTCAATATCAAGCACCATGACCTCAACCTCTTCGCCCATGGAGACCACCTTCGATGGGTGAATGTTCTTGTTGGTCCAATCCATCTCGGAGGTGTGAACCAGACCCTCAACACCATCCTCAATCTCAACAAATGAGCCGTAGTCAGCAATGTTGGTGATCTTGCCGAATACACGGGTTCCTGCAGGGTAGCGACGCGCAATGTTCAGCCATGGATCATCACCCATCTGCTTCAGGCCGAGGGAGACACGGTTGCGGTCACGGTCGAAACGCAGTACCTGTACCTCAATCTCATCCCCCACATTGACCACCTCGGAGGGGTGACGAACGCGCTTCCATGCCATATCGGTGATGTGAAGCAGGCCATCAATGCCACCCAGATCGATGAATGCGCCATAATCGGTCAGATTCTTGACGATACCCTTTGTCCTGGAACCCTCTTCCAGGGTCTTCAGCAGCTCCTCACGCTCCGCACTGTACTCTGCCTCAACCACCGCACGGCGGGAGACCACAACATTGTTGCGCTTCTGGTCCAGCTTGATCACCTTGAACTCAAGGTCCTTGCCCTCAAGGTAGGTGGTATCACGAACCGGGCGCACATCAACCAGGGAGCCTGGGAGGAAGGCACGGATATCATCCAGATCAACAGTGAAGCCACCACGGACCTTGCCACTGATCATGCCGCTTACCGTCTCGTTTGCATCCAGTGCAACCTGCAGGCGTCTCCACGCCTCCTGACGTTTCGCCTTTTCACGAGAGAGAATGGTTTCGCCGTAGCCATCGGCCACAGACTCCAGAGCAACCTCAACAATATCGCCAATCGCAACCTCCATCTCGCCATCACGGCCACGAAACTGTTCCGCTGGGATTGCGGCCTCGGTTTTCAGTCCGGCATTAACCAGAACAACCTCATCGCTGACATCAATGACAGTACCGCTAACCAGTTCACCAGTCTGCATGACCGTTGAACGGAAGCTCTCTTCAAGAAGCTCTGCAAAATTCTCACTCATAATAATCTTTTCCTAATTTTCTACTTAAAAGGTATCGGGCACGATTCCATTGCACGACCTTGTGCCTCGGTTCGCTCTTCCCACCAGTTAAGCGGTTGGGGGGCCACCCGAAGATGCGGGGCCCATTAAACAGACGAGAGAGCATCAATCCGATCCTCTCCACCAATACAAACACTCTCTCAAAGGGGGGTTGAACCAGACAGATCAACCCGTTGGCGCTTCAGGTCACTCAGTTGACCTTCAGTCCACGCGCTGCTGCCAGATCCATGACTGCCGAAATCACCGAATTGATATCCATCTCCGTTGTATCCAGCGTCACTGCATCTTCTGCAGGGCGCAACGGGGAGACAGAACGCTCGGAATCCCTTCGGTCACGTTCCTCAATCTCGCTTTGAAGGGCGCGAATGTTAGCATTATCGCCTTTCTCGATCAACTGCTTATAGCGTCTTCTCGCCCGCTCTTCGGCACTTGCGGTCAGAAAAATTTTTAATGCAGCATCAGGGAAAACTGTTGTTCCCATGTCCCGGCCATCAGCCACCACGCCCGGGGGGCGCTCAAAGTCCCGCTGACGCCTCAACAGCGCCTCACGTACTGATGGCAGCGCAGCCACCTTTGATGCTGCACTTCCCGCAACTTCCGTACGAATCTCGTTGGTTACATCCTCACCATCCAGAAAAACCCGCACCCCAAGCTCCGGATGCCCGGCACCAAAGGAGACGCCCAGTACCGCGGCCTCTTCTGCCAACGAATCATCGTCATCGAGCGCAATCTGTTTGCGTGTAGCGGCAAGACCCAACACCCGATAGAGTGCACCACTATCAAGATAGTCCCACCCCAGGCGGTTTGCCACGGCCAGTGAGATGGTCCCCTTCCCGGCCCCACCTGGACCGTCAATCGTGATCACGCCACAACTCATGACTGTTCCGCCTCGATAGCGAGCCCCACCGACGCTGCAAGATCACTGAAACCGGGGAATGAGGTATTGACATTGTCACACCCCTCAATCGTAATCGGTGCCTTGGCCCGCAGCCCAGCCATCGCAAAGGACATTGAGATGCGGTGATCATGGTGCGAATAGACCGTACCACCACCAAGGCTCCCGCCCTGGATCACAATGCCATCGGGTGTGGGTTGTGCATCAATTCCCAGTGTCGTCAGCCCATCGGCCATCACCTGGATGCGATCACTCTCCTTGACCCGCAGCTCCTCCGCACCACGCAGTATGGTCTCCCCCTCAGCACAGGCGGCCGCCACAAAGAGCGCGGGGAATTCATCAATCGCCAGCGGCACCTGATCAACAGGAATCTCAATACCATGAAGGGGGGCAGACTGGACCCGGAGGTCCGCAACCGGCTCCCCACCGGAGATCCGTTCGTTCTGAACCTCAATACTGGCCCCCATCGCCCGCAGAATGTTGATCACCCCAATTCGGGTGGGGTTCATTCCCACATGCTGCAGCAGCAGATCGGACCCCTCTGCAATCGAGGCTCCGACCAGAAAGAAGGCGGCCGAGGAGATGTCCGCAGGGACATCCACTGCTGTGGCCCGAAGCCTTCCCCCACCATTGAGGCAGATCCTCCCCCCCTCACTTCGGACCTCGACCCCAAACCCATTCAACATCCGTTCGGTGTGGTCACGGGTCGGGGCCGGCTCGGTGACACAGGTCTCCCCCTCGGCGTAGAGTCCTGCCAACAGAAGCGAGGACTTTACCTGGGCACTGGCCATCGGCATCCGATAATGGAAACCGTGCAGTGGCGCACCACCGGAAATCTTCAGTGGAGCGGTTCCATCATGCTCGCTCTCGATCTCTGCCCCCATCTCGGAGAGCGGATCGGTGACCCGACGCATCGGACGCCCGGAGAGTGATTCATCACCAACCAGGGTCACATCAAAGGATTGCCCAGCCAGCAGCCCGGAGAGCAGCCGCATTGAGGTCCCCGAGTTCCCCAGATCCAGCGCTGCATTCGGCTGCTGCAATCCATCCATTCCCACTCCGTGGATGGTCACCCTGCCCTCAGCGGTTGGTCCGTCAATCTCAACCCCCATCGCCCGAAAGGCATTGAGCGTTGCCAGGCTATCCTCGCCCTGCAGAAATCCGCTCACCTCGGTAATCCCCTCGGCCAGGGATCCCAGCATGATCGAGCGGTGGGAGATCGACTTGTCTCCCGGAACCCGGATGGCTCCAGAGAGTCGGCCACCCGGCTGCACCTGAAATCTTAGTTCTGACATTCCCTGTAAAACCCTTCTCTTTAGTTGCTATTCACCACCACTGGCCCTTCGTCAAAACCACGAAGCACACGAAGAACAGGAGCTCTTCTGCCAAGTGCATCCTTCGTGAACTTCGTGCCCTTTGTGGTAAAACGGTTCAAAACCATAAGACGCCAGCCTTGTTACTTATGGATCTCTACTGCAGGTGTGCTGCCAGCTTGCAGTTTTCCACCTGTAGCTTGATATCATTCATAATGTTCATCCCGTGCCTGCTTGGCCCGCTCAAACAGCTCCAGCAGTTGATCCCCCTCCCCGTTGCGGATCATCGACTCCACCTGGTCCAGCTCCTGACGGAAATGGTCCAGTGTCTCCAGCAGCTTCTGCCGGTTGGTCATGGAGATATCTCTCCACATCGTTGGGTTACTAGAGGCAATCCGGCTGAAGTCCCGGAACCCACCAGCCGCAAAATGGAAGATCTCGCGATGGGCCTCCTGCTTCGCCAGTGAATCGACCAGTGTGTAGGCCAGCAGATGGGGGAGATGGCTGGTTGCAGCCAACACCTCGTCGTGGTGGCCAACCTCCATCTCGACCACCTCGGCCCCCGCACTCTTCCAGAGTTGGGTCACAATCTCGACCGCTGCCGGATCACTCTCCTCCAGTGGGGTCAGGATGACACGACGCCCCTGGTAGAGAGAGTCAAAAGAGGCCTCCACCCCACTCCTCTCGGTTCCTGCAATGGGGTGCCCCGGAATCAGACGGGGCGGCACCGCGCCAAAGACGGCACGCGCATCCTCCACCACACTGCACTTCACGCTGCCGACATCGGTAATCACCGCATCGGGTGAGAGATGCCCCTCCATCTCCTGAAACAGGGAGCGGATCGCCCCCAGCGGCACGGCAACCACTACCAGATCGGCTCCGCTCACCGCCTCGGAAACGCTCTCGGCAATCTCATCAACCACCCCCAGCTCCAGCGCCCTCTCCAGGTTCTCTCTGCCACGCCCATACCCAACCACCTCGGCCACTGCACCGTTAGCACGCAGGGCCCGAACCAGGGATCCGCCGATCAGTCCAACACCCAGCAGGGCCAGTCGCTGAACCCTCATCCGCCCACCACCCTGGCCAACGCCTCAATGCAGCGTTCATTCTCCTGAGGCAACCCAATGGAGATGCGCAGATGGTTGGGCATCCCATAGTTGCCGACCGGGCGGGTAATCACCCCTATCTGCTCCAGCGCCGAGAAGATCGGCATCGCCGGCTGCCCCAGATCGACCGAGACAAAATTTCCTACTGAGGGGATCCACTCCAGCCCCAAACTGTCAAACCCCCGGGTCATCCTGGCCATCTCCGAGCGGTTCAGCTCCACCCCTCGCAGCAGATGATCCTGGTCATCCAGCGCAGCCAGCGCTGCACTCTGGGCGAGTGCGTTGACATTGAAGGGGTGGCGCACCCGATTGAGGAGGTCGGCAATCCGTTCACTGGAGATGCCATACCCAATCCGATATCCCGCCAGCCCATAGGCCTTGGAGAAGGTTCGGGTGACAATCAGATTGGGGAACTCTCCAAGCCACTGTGAGGCATCGGGGTAGTCGCCCTCCGCAACAAATTCGATATAGGCCTCATCCACCACCACAACCACCTCGGGCGGCACGCTCTTGAGAAAGTTGTAGAGTGGATCCCGTCCCAGCCAGGTACCGGTCGGGTTATTGGGATTGGCGATCCAGATCACCCGGGTATCCAGCTCCGTACCGACGCGAACCGCAGCGGTCATCGCCTCGAGATCATGTCCCCACTGTTGGGCCGGCACCACAATCGATTCGGCACCCACCGCCTGTGTCGAGAGCGGATAGACCGCAAAGGCGTGCTCCGAGAAGATCGCCGATCGCCCCGGACCAAGAAAGGTGCGGGCGATCAGATCCAGTACATCATTGGAGCCATTCCCCAGCGTCAGCTGCTGCGGGCTGCAGCCGTGATGGTGCGCAAGACGCTCCCGCAGCGCAACCGTGCCACCATCCGGATAACGGGCCTGCTCCTCCAGCCGAGATGCAACCGCCTTATTCACCTGCGGGGAGGGCCCCAATGGATTCTCGTTGGAGGCGAGCTTGACGATCGATGACTCCTCCATCCCGATCTCACGCGCCAGGGTGGAGATCGGCTTACCCGGCTGGTAGGGGTGAAGCCCCTGTACACCAGAGACCGCGTAGTCATAAAGGTCACAACCGAGGTACGAGGTCGAGCTACCGAGGCACGAGGTCGAGCTACCGAGGTGCGAGGTCGAGCAACCAGACATTAAAGGGTGCCTCGAAAAATCGTGATTTTCTTGTGAGAGCACGGAGGGGCCACACGGAAAACCGCAGTGTAGATCGCTGCAGATGAGGATTTG
>CAYFMF010000001.1:14235-72286 GCA_964344135.1 uncultured Piscirickettsiaceae bacterium | reverse complement strand
GCACGGAGGGGCCACACGGAAAACCGCAGTGTAGATCGCTGCAGATGAGGATTTGAGTACGGAACTGACGCCGCTATCGCAAGAAAAGTGCATTATCTACCCTAAAGGATCGCCTTGGGGTAGGAGCCCAGTATCCTGAACATGGTTGCAGTGGACTCCAGCAAGTTCAGGGCTCTTTTCACATTCTCATCCCCTGCATGGCCCTCGATATCGACAAAGAAGAGGTAGTCCCAATTTCCTCTCCTGGAGGGGCGTGACTCAATCCGACTCATGGAGACCCCATTATCGGAGAGGGGCGTTAGCAGATCATAGAGTGCCCCCGGGCGATTATTGGTCGAGATCAGCAGCGAGGTCTTGTCATTCCCGCTTGGGCTGGGGGAGTGCTTGCCAATGATCAGAAAACGGGTGGTGTTATCGGGCTCATCCTCGATATTCCTCGCCAACAGATTGAGATGGTAGATCTCGGAGGCAACCTCACCGGCGATGGCTGCGGATCCCTCCTCCCCGGATGCGAGACGCGCAGCCTCCGCATTACTGGAGACCGGAATCTGCTCCACACCTGAGAGGTGCGCCTCCAGCCAGTCCCGACACTGCGCCAGTGACTGCTGGTGCGAGTAGATCCGTTTGACCTCCTCCAGCCGCTCCATCGGCCCCATCAGGTGGTGGTGAATCCGAAGCTCCACCTCACCATTGATCTGCAGCGGGGAGTTGATGAACATGTCCAGGGTATGGGTAATCACCCCCTCTGTCGAGTTCTCGACAGGAACCACCCCATAATTGGCCTCTCCCGATTCGACATCGTGAAAGATCGAGGGGATTGCCCCCAACGGCAGGGTGGTGACCGAATTCCCGAAGTGCTTCAGCGCCGCAGCCTGGGTAAAGGTTCCCTCCGGTCCCAGAAAGGCGATTCGCATCGGCTCTTCCAGCGCCAGACAGGCCGACATGATCTCCCGAAACAGTCGAGCCATCTCCTCATCCCCCAGTGGCCCCTCATTACGCTCCATCACCCGCGAGAGAACCTGTGCCTCCCGTTCCGGACGGTAAAACCGGATCTCCTCCTCCCTCGATCCACGTGTCGAGAGCTTCACCTCCGCAACCTCTTGTGCAAGTGATGCCCGTTGATTGATCAACTGCTGGATCTGCTCATCCAGATGGTCAATCTCTCTGCGAATCTCCTCTAGTCTCTTCTCTCCGTCCATCTTGCTCCTACTGTTGCAGTCTGCACATCAGAGTGTACGAACTGACAATACCCCCTCAATTGCCTGAATCTTCTCTGCAATATCAGAACCCAGCTCGCCCTCAACGTCCAGAAGATTATAGGCGATATCTCCCCTCGACCTGTTCATCATATCCACAATGTTGATCCCCTCATCCGCCAGCAGTGAGGTGATCTGCCCCACCATGTTGGGGACATTGGAGTTGGCAACCGAGATTCTGGCCGAACCGGCACGCGGCATCTTCATCTCCGGAAAGTTGACCGAGTTGGTGATATTGCCATTCTCCAGATAGTCCTTGACCTGATCTGCTACCATGATGGCACAGTTGTCCTCCGCCTCGGCCGTTGAGGCACCCAGATGGGGGAGGCAGACCACCCGGGGATGGTTCTTGTTCTCGTTGGTCGGAAAGTCATTGATGTAGGCATAGACCTTGCCGGAATCCAGTGCCTCCAGAACTGCCGCATCATCAACAATCCCGCCACGGGCAAAATTCATGATTACAACGCCATCTTTCATGTTCTTGAGGCGATCCGCATTGATCATGTTCTTTGTTGCATCAATCAACGGAACATGAAAAGTGATGAAATCGGCCTCCGCCAAGAGCTCATCCACACTGTGTGCACGCACCGCATCGGCGGAGAGCTTCCAGGCACTCTGGATGGTCACGGATGGATCATAACCGATCACCTTCATTCCCAGGGAGATCGCCGCATTGGCAATCTGTACCCCAATCGCTCCCAGACCAATCACCCCGAGGGTGCGGCCAGGAAGCTCAAAACCGACATACTTCTTCTTGCCCGCCTCAACATCCTTGGCGATGGAGGCATCATCCCCCTCCAGATTGCGCGCATAATTCCATGCCTGCGCAATGTTGCGACTCGCCATCAGCATACTGGAGATCACCAACTCCTTAACTGCGTTGGCGTTGGCGCCCGGCGCATTGAAGACCGGGATCCCCGCCTCGGTCATCTTCTCGACCGGAATGTTGTTGACCCCGGCGCCTGCACGCCCGACCGCCTTCAGCGTCTCCGGGATCTCCATCTCATGCATCTTGTAGGAGCGCAGCAGAATGGCGTCCGGATGCTGAATCTCGGAGGCAACCTCATAGCTGTCGCGTGGCAGGCGATCCAGTCCGGCCACAGAGATATTGTTCAGTGTAAGAATCTTGTTCATTAATCTATCTTCCAGTTTATTCAGTAATCACTGCACCACTCCCTGGCACAGCGTGTGGTTCAGCCCCAGCCCCTGACTCAGGCCCGCTCCTTCTCAAACTCCTGCATGTAGGCAACCAGTGCATCCACGCCTGCCTCAGGCATTGCGTTATAGATACTGGCACGCATTCCACCAACAGAACGGTGTCCCTTCAGGGTCATCAGTCCTCGCTCGGCAGCACCAGTCAGGAAGGCCCCATCCAGCTCTGCATCCGCCAGGGTGAAGGGAATATTCATCCAGGAGCGTCCGTTTGGCTCCACTGGATTGGCATAGAAATCCGACCCATCAATCGCCGCATAGAGCTTGCCCGCCTTGCGCTGGTTGATCTCACCCATTGCAGAGAGGCCACCCTGCTCCTTGATCCACTCAAAGACCAGCCCCGCCATGTACCAGCTATAGGTAGGGGGCGTGTTGTACATGGAGTCCGACTTCACATGGGTCGCATAATCAAACATCGCCGGGGTTCCCCCCAGAGTCTCCCCCACCAGGTCCTCACGCACAATGACAATGGTCAGCCCTGCAGGGCCGATATTCTTCTGCGCACCGGCGTAGATCACCCCATAGCTGGAGACATCCATCGGGCGCGAGAGGATCGTGGAGGACATATCCGCCACCAGCGGCACATCCCCTGCATCAGGAACATAGTCGAACTCCACGCCGCCAATGGTCTCATTGGGGGTATAGTGGAGATAGGCCGCATCCGCATTCAGATTCAGGGACTCCTGCGCAGGAACAGCAGTGAAACCACTCTCCGAGGTATCGGCTGCCAGGTTGACGCTACAGTAGCGGGCCGCCTCGGCAACCGCCTTCTTGGACCACATTCCGGTATTGAGATAATCCGCACTCTCCCTGCCTCGCAGCAAATTGAGCGGAACCATTGCGAACTGACTGGAGGCACCCCCCTGCAGAAACAGCACCTTGTAGTTGTCGGGGATCGCCATTACCTCACGCAGATCGGCCTCTGCCTTCCCGGCAATCGACATGAACTCCTTGCCACGATGACTCATCTCCATCACCGACATGCCGGAACCATTCCACTCCAGCATCTCCTGCTGTGCCCGCTCAATGACTGCAGTCGGCAGCATTGCCGGCCCCGCACTAAAATTATATGTTCTTGCCATCTTCTAAGCTTCCTTACTTAACCCACTAACAGTTGTTGCATAAGCAGTGGCAGCTCCTGCCTACAGTACACTCAAGTACATCATGTCTCACCACAACAAAGTGGTGCTTTGCAGGGTGATATCGCTCGCCTGCGGCCATCCATGGCCGCAGGCGGCTGTAGATTGGAACTACCAATACTTACGCAACGCTTTATACAATTTCCAAAATTACGAATCTTCTTCCTGTGTGCTCTCTTCCTCGTCACTCTCCTCGACCCGCTCGATCCCCACCAGGCGCTCCTCGTCTCCGAGACGAATCAGGGTAACGCCCTGTGTATTGCGCGCCTGGGTTGAGACCTCCGCTACACGGGTACGGACCAGCACACCACCACTGGAGATCATCATGATCTCCTCATCCTCATCCACCTGAACTGCACCAACGACAGCGCCATTGCGCTCCGAGGTCTGAATCGATATCACCCCCTTGGTACCACGCCCCTTGCAGGGGTACTCCTCGATTGGGGTGCGCTTGCCGTAACCATGTTCGGTGGCAGTCAGAACATGGCTCTTCTCCGGCACCAGCAGAGAGATGATGCGCTCACCTGCATTAATCTGCATCCCCTTCACTCCACGGGCGGTTCGACCCATTGCACGAACCGTTGACTCGGGGAAACGGACCGCTTTTCCACCGCTTGCAAAGAGCATGATGTCGCTCTTGCCACTGGTCAGCTCCACACCCACCAGCTCATCATCATCCCTTAGCTCCACAGCGATAATGCCCGCTGTCCGTGGACGCGAGAATGCGGTCAGCGGGGTCTTCTTGACGATGCCGCTGGTTGCAGCCATAAAGATGAACTGATCCTCGTTGTACTCACGAACCGGCAGGAAGGCGGTAATCCGCTCCCCCTCATCCAGTGGCAACAGGTTATTGATCGGCTTACCACGTGCTGTCCTTCCGGCCTGTGGCAGCTGATAGACTTTCATCCAGTAGAGGCGCCCCCGGGTCGAGAAGCAGAGGATTGTGTCATGGGTATTGGCCACAATCAGCCGATCGACGAAATCCTCATCCTTGATCGCTGCTGCCGTCTTCCCTCGACCCCCACGGCGCTGCGCCCGGTAATCGGAGATCGGCTGCGCCTTGACATACCCCCCATGGGAGAGTGTCACCACCACATCCTCTTCACTGATCAGATCCTCCAGTGACAAATCCACCTGGGTCTGCACAATCTCTGTCTTGCGATCATCCCCATACCTGTCACGCATCTCCACCAGCTCCTCACGGATCACCTCCATCAGGCGGTCCGGATCACGCAGGATATGGAGCAGCTCGGCAATACGCTCCAGCAGAGTGCGGTACTCATCGAGGATCTTCTCCTTCTCCAGCCCGGTCAGGCGGTGGAGCTTGAGGTCAAGAATGGCCTGCACCTGGGTCGGTGAGAGATGGTAGAGCCCCTCAATCAGTCCATATCCATCCGTCAGATCCTCGGGGCGGGTATCAGCCGCATCCCCACGATCCAGCATCTCCACCACAATTCCCGGCGGCCACCCCTGAGCAGCCAGCTTCTGTTTTGCCTCGGCCGGGGTTGCCGACGCCTTGATCAGTGCAATGATTGGATCAATATTGGTCAGGGCGATCGCCAGCCCCTCCAGAATGTGGGCACGCTCTCTCGCCTTGCGCAACTCAAACAGGGTGCGCCGGGTCACCACCTCACGACGGTGACGAACAAAGACCTCCAGTGTCTGCTTCAAATTGAGCAGACGGGGCTGCCCATCCACCAGGGCCACCATATTGATACCGAAGACGTTCTGCATCGCGGTCTGCTTGAAGAGATTGTTGCGCACCACATCGGCAACCTCTCCCCGCTTCAGCTCGATCACCATGCGCATTCCATCCTTGTCGGACTCATCGCGCAGTGCCGAGATCCCAGTCAGCTTCTTCTCACGAACCAGCTCTCCAATCCGCTCCAGCAGACGCGCCTTGTTGACCTGGTAGGGGAGCTCATCCACCACCAGGGTCTGTTTCTGACCCTCCTCCCCCTCAACATGGGTACGGGCACGCAGATAGATTCTCCCCCTGCCGCTCTTGTAGGCCTCATGAATCCCCTTGACCCCGTTGATAATGGCACCAGTAGGAAAATCGGGGCCCGGAAGATGCTCCATCAGGCCGGGAATATCGAGATCGGGATCATCAATCAGTGCGATGGTTGCACTCACCACCTCGGTCAGGTTGTGGGGAGGGATCTTGGTCGCCATCCCCACCGCAATTCCCTCGGAGCCATTGATCAGCAGGTTGGGAAGACGGGTCGGCAGAATCGAGGGCTCATGCTCACTCTCATCGTAGTTGGGAATAAAGTCGACCGTCTCCTTGTCCAGATCGGCCAGCAGATCGTGGGCGATCTTCGACATCCGAATCTCGGTATAACGCATCGCCGCGGCCGAATCACCATCCACCGATCCGAAGTTGCCCTGACCATCCACCAGCATGTAACGCAGCGAGAAGGGCTGCGCCATGCGGACAATGGTGTCATAGACGGCAGTATCACCATGCGGGTGATATTTACCGATCACATCACCAACAATACGGGCCGATTTCTTGTAGGCCTTGTTCCAGTCATTACCCAGCTCGCTCATCGCGTAGAGCACTCTGCGATGAACAGGCTTGAGTCCATCCCTGGCATCTGGAAGCGCACGCCCGACGATGACACTCATCGCATAATCGAGGTACGACTGCCGCATCTCCTCCTCGATATTGACCGGGAGAACTTCCTTTGCAAATTCAGTCATTAATCTGGCTATTCTGGTGCTACGGGTTGCTATGGGGAGAAGAGAAATATCGCCCCATTCAAACGACAAATTGTACCAGATCTAGTCCGAAAAGAGGGCGCTAATTTTCTCCCGATTGGGGTTCTCGACCACGCCACGCTCAGTGACAATAACATCCACCAGCTCTGCCGGCGTGACATCAAAAACCGGGTTCCAGCCCGCCGCCTCCTCTGCCGCCATACGCCCCCCCCCACTGCAGGAGAAGAGCTCCTCCGGTGCACGCTGCTCAATCGGAATCTCCTCCCCGGAGGCAACATCACGATCGATGGTAGAGGTGGGCGCCACCACCATGAACTTTACCCCATGGTAGCGGGCCGCAATGGCGGTTGTGTAGGTTCCAATCTTGTTGGCGACATCGCCATTGGCCGCGATCCGGTCAGAGCCGACCACCACCCAGCTCACCTTCCCCTCCTTCATCAACCAGGAGGATGCGCCATCGGCCAGCAGCGAGACCGGGATTCCATCCTGCAGCAGCTCCCAGGCGGTCAGCCGCGCACCCTGCAGCCAGGGCCGTGTCTCATCGGCAAAAACTGCGCTCAACCGCTGCTCCTCCCATGCCGAACGAATCACTCCAAGTGCTGTTCCATACCCTCCTGTTGCCAGGGCCCCGGCATTGCAGTGGGTCAACACACCACTGCCGGGATCGATACAGGCGGCACCAAGCCGTCCCATCGTCTTGCAGGACTCTATATCCTCACGATGAATCATCTCCGCCTCAGTAGCCAGACGCGCAACCACCCCCCCCTGCTCACTGTCCAGCAGTGGCCGCATCCTCTCAATTGCCCAGTGCAGATTGATTGCTGTTGGCCGAGCGGCCGCCAACCGCTCCAGATCCCCATCCAGCAACTCCCTCCAGTTGGAACCGGAGTTTTCCAACCGGTTTCTGGCTGCCAGTACCACACCATAGGCAGCAGTAACCCCAATTGCCGGCGCACCACGCACCACCATCTCACGGATTGCGGCAGCAACCGCATCCACATCCCGATAGCTTATGTACTCCTCCTGCAGCGGCAGGATTCTCTGATCCAGCAGAATCAGCTGCTCCCCATCCCACTGGATGGCCGGGGATTCCTTGCGGTCCATGATCATTGGCTTTTTCCTTGTGACTTGTGTTTTGAGACAGAGTCCGTAATCTTACCCGGATGCAAGCCATTGATACACTGATTCATGCACGCTGGATTCTGCCCATTGAACCCAGCACAACGATACTGGAGAACCATGCGGTAGCGATCCACGATGGTGTGATTGTGGAGCTCCTGCCCAGTGGGCAGGCCGGCAACAGATACCGGCCCAACCAGACCTTCAACCTGGAGCAGCACGCGATCATGCCGGGGCTGATCAATGCCCATACCCATGCAGCGATGTCACTGCTGCGGGGCATTGCGGATGACCTCCCGCTGATGACCTGGCTGCAGGATCACATCTGGCCCGCAGAGCAGCAGTGGGTCGGTGACGCCTTTGTGCGGGACGGCAGCGAACTTGCAATTGCCGAGATGCTGCTGGGGGGAACCACCTGCTTCAATGACATGTACTTCTTCCCCGAGGTGACCGCCCATGTGGCCGCCCAGTGCGGCATACGTGCGGTCATTGGGCTGATTGTGATCGACTTTCCAACGGCCTGGGGTTCTGGTCCGGATGAGTATCTGGAGAAAGGGATCAGGATTCATGATGAGTACCGCAACTCCCCCCACATCCATACCGCATTCGCCCCGCACGCCCCCTATACCGTTTCGGACCAGCCGCTGGAGAGGATTGAGATTCTCTCCGAGGAGCTCGATATTCCGATCCACATGCATCTCCACGAGACCGCCCATGAGGTGGATGAGGCCATGCAGCAGTCCGGAATGCGGCCACTGCAGCGGCTGGAGCAGATGGGGCTGCTGGGACCGCGCCTTGCCGCAGTCCACATGACCCAACTCAGTGATGGCGAGATCCAGCTCCTTGCAGGGCGTGGGGTGAGTATCATCCACTGCCCCGAATCAAACCTCAAACTGGCCAGCGGCTTCTGTCCGGTCGACAAACTTCTCAAGGCCGGGGTCAATGTTGCACTGGGGACCGATGGCGCCGCCAGCAACAACGATCTTGATCTGCTTGGTGAGATGCGCAGTGCGGCCCTGCTCGCAAAGGGGGTTGCAGAGGATCCAACCGCCCTCTCGGCCCATCAGGCACTGGAGATGGCAACCCTCTCCGGTGCACGCGCCCTGGGACTGGACTCAATCACCGGCTCCCTGCGACCAGGAAAGGCTGCAGACATCATCGCCATCGACCTTGGCACACTGGAGAGCCGCCCCATCTACAATGTTGCCTCCCATCTGGTCTACGCAACCAGCCGCAACCAGGTTCGTGAGGTCTGGGTCAACGGGGAGCATCTGGTGCGCAATGGGGCGCTGATCCCGCTTGATCTGGAAAAAGTGAAGCGACAGGCAAACCAGTGGCAGAGTAAAATAGCCCCATGAGCAGCAACAGACCCAATGTAGACCAGGAAGAGATCGCCAAATTCGAGGCACTCGCCCACCGCTGGTGGGATCGTGACAGTGAGTTCAAGCCACTGCACGACATGAATCCACTGCGCCTCGACTATATCGAGCGTTTTACCTCTCTGAATGGCAAGAGGATCCTTGATGTAGGGTGTGGTGGCGGAATCCTCTCCGAGGGGATGGCCCGTGCAGGCGGCACCGTCACCGGTATCGATATGGGAGAGGCCCCACTGTCGGTAGCCAGACTCCACCTTCTTGAGTCGGGGCTCGATGTCGATTACCAGCAGATTCCCGTCGAGGAGCTGGCAGAGAGAGCGCCTGCAAGCTACGATATCGTCACCTGCATGGAGATGCTGGAGCATGTTCCGGATCCATCATCCGTAGTCAACGCCTGCAGCCGGCTGGCTAAGCCTGACGGCCACCTCTTCTTCTCCACCATCAATCGAAACCTGAAATCCTATCTGATGGCGATCATCGGTGCCGAGTATATACTGAAGCTGCTCCCCAAGGGGACCCACGAGCATGACAAGTTCATCAAGCCCGCCGAGCTGGAGCAGTGGGCACGCAGCGCCGACCTGCTGCTCGATGACCTCACAGGAATGCACTACAACCCCCTGACCATGACCTATACACTGGGGGCCAATGTAGACGTCAACTACTTTGCCCACGCACGCCCGACCGGCAACTGATGATCAGGGCGGTACTACTGGATCTTGATGGCACATTGGCGGACACCGCGCCCGATCTCGCCTACGCCCTGAACCGGGTACTGGTTGAGAATGGCCAGCCTCCCCTTCCACTTGAGAAGGTTCGACCGGTGGCATCAGATGGCAGTGCTCCACTGATTCAGCTCGGCTTTGGAGAGCAGATCGATGAGGCCCTCTTTGAGTCCCACCGGCAGCGTCTGCTGACCATCTACAGTGAAAACATATCCAGAGAGACCGGCCTGATGAGCGGCATGAAGGAGCTTCTTGCAGAGCTGGAGGCACGGGAGATCTCCTGGGGGGTGGTCACCAACAAGCCTGCCCGCTTTACCGAACCGCTGATGGAGCAGCTGGGCCTTTCACAACGAGCCGCCTGTGTTATCAGCGGAGATACCACAGACCACTCCAAGCCCCACCCGAAACCGCTGCTACACGCCTGTGAACTGCTGCAGCTGGAACCCCGGCAATGCATCTATGCAGGGGATGCCAGCCGTGACATCGAGGCGGGGCGACGGGCCAACATGACCACCATTGCAGCCCGCTTCGGATACCTGGGTGATGGTGACAAGGTGACCGAATGGTCCGCCGATGGAATCATTGACCACCCACGTGAGATTCTGGAGTGGCTGTGAGCGAACTTCTCCTCTCTCTCATCCTGATTGCGGCAACAGCGGCAGCCCTCATCCTGTGGCGCAGGTCCGAACAGAGCCAGCAACAGAACAGCAAACTGCGGGAGGAGAATGCACGACTCCAGGCGACCCTGGAGAGTGAGCGAAAACATCTTGAGGAGAAGATCGCCCATGCGCGCGGTAAGAACCAGGAACAGCTCAACCAGCTGATCGGTGACCTCTCCTCCAGAGCACTCCAGCACAATAGCGAGTCCTTCCTGAAACTGGCCCGGGAGTCACTCGCCAAACACCACACCCAGTCCGAGGGAGAGCTCAAGCAGCGCCAGCAGGCGATCGATGCCCTGCTTCAGCCAATCCGCACCACACTGGAGAAGAGTGAAAAGCAGCTGCGCGAGATCGAGAAGGAGCGCAAGGAGCAATATGGCGCCCTGACCCACCACCTGGAGAGCATCACCCTGACTCAGCAGCAGCTCCAGCAGGAGACAAGAAACCTGGTTCAGGCGCTGCGTCGCCCGGAGGTTCGTGGGCAGTGGGGAGAGCTGACACTCAAGCGGCTGGCGGAACTGGCTGGTATGGTCGAACATGCCGATTTCCATGAACAACAGCAGACCGATGGGGAGTCAGGAACCCTGCGCCCGGACATGGTAATCCACCTGCCCGATCAACGTGCCATTATTGTCGATGCGAAGACCCCTCTTGATGCCTACATCAATGCAACCGAGGCAGAGAGTGACGAGCTTCGTGATCAGGAGCTGGAGCGTCACACCCGCAATGTACGCAAGCGGGTCAAGGAGCTGGCCGCAAAGAGCTACTGGTCACAGTTCGAGGAGAGCCCCGACTTTGTTGTCCTCTTCATCCCGGGGGATCAGTTCCTCAGTAGCGCCCTGGAGAGGGACCACACCCTGCTCGAGGATGCACTGAAGGAGAAGGTCATTCTTGCCACCCCAACCAGCCTGGTCGCCCTGCTCCGTGCAGTCGCCTTTGGGTGGAAGCAGCAGGAGGTTGCAAAGAATGCGGAGACCATTCGTGAGGTGGGGGTTCAGCTCTACGATCGCCTGGCCACCTTCAGCAACCACCTCGCAAAGGTGGGGAAAAACCTTGAGGGCGGCGTGGACGCCTTCAACCGGGCCGTTGGCTCACTGGAGCGAACCGTGCTCCCCAGTGCGCGCCGCTTTACCGAGATGGGAATCCACCCCAAAAAGGAGCTGAATGAGCCTGCCCCGGTCGAGAAACTGGCCCGGACCCCAAAGAAACAGGACAATGACGAGACACCAGAGTGACTGAGAAGAGAATCCCCGAAAACATGAACTACTCCCCCGCCCCTGATCTGCTGAAGGGGCGCACCATACTGGTGACAGGCGCAGGTGATGGCATTGGACGTGCAGCAGCAGAGTCCTATGCTCGCCATGGCGCAACGGTACTGCTGACAGGGAGGACCGTCTTCCGCCTTGAGGACACCTACGATGCCATTGTCTCTGCTGGAAACCCGCAGCCCTACATCTTCCCGATCGATTTTGCCAAGGCGACAGAGAAGGAGTTTCAGGGGCTGGCCGGCGGCATTGCAGAGGAGATCGGACACCTGGATGGCCTGCTCCACAACGCTGCCCACCTTGGGGACCTCAGCCCGATTGAGCACTTCACACTCAAGCAGTGGGAGACCACCCTGCAGGTCAATGTCACGGCAGAGTTCCTGCTGAGCAAACACTGCATCCCCCTGCTCAAGCAGTCTGACGATGCATCGATGATCTTCACCAGTTCGGGTGTTGGGCAGCAGGGGCGTGCCTACTGGGGCGCCTACTCCGTCTCCAAGTTTGCCAACGAGGGGATGGCACAGATCCTTGCAGATGAACTCGAGCAGGATGAGATCCGGGTCAATACGATTGATCCGGGAGTTGCACGTACCGTGATGCGTGCCAAGGCATTCCCGGGTGAAAACCCCAACAACAACCCAAGGCCGGAGGAGCTAATGGGCGCCTATCTCTATCTGATGGGTCCAGAGAGCCGGGGCGTTACAGGGCAGCGCCTGAATGCCTGGATAGCGCAACAGCCCCGGTAACTACATCACCTCGGCGAGCCGGTTACCCAGCTCCATATCGGCACCGAGGATATGGCCGGTCAGCCACTGCTCAAGAAACTCGATATCCTCACCAGAGAGCGGCTTCCCCTCTTGCTCCATCCTCTGCTGAAGCGCTCTGGCACTGCTGATCAGCTCCCGGTGCTCACTCTTGTGTTCGTCAGCCCCCTCATATCGATACCTCAACATCAGCCGCTCCTCATGGCTGAAATGCCAGGCCGTACAGTTGACCAGCTCCTCCATCACCGCACCGATATAGTCTGGTGCATCACCCTCTCTCACGGATCGGCTCAGGATATTGAACAGATCAACAAGCCTGCGGTGATCCTCATCAATCTCCTGAATCTGGACACTCAGCGCGTTATCCCAAACCAAATCTTCCATGAGCTCTTCTCCTGATTGAATTATTGCAAGACCGGATATCTTCCACCACTACTGGAGAGAGTAGGAAATTCAGTGGCACTTTTCAATGCAATCATGCGCAAAACTACAGGAGAGAGGGCAGCCACCACAGAGGGGACGTTTCCTGCAGTGCTCCTTGGCGTGGGCCACAATCAGTGCATGAAGCTCATTGAAGCGCTCTCTACGGACCTGCTCCTCCTCTCCGGAAAAGGTCTGCTCAACCCAGAGGCGAATCTCCTCATAGGGCTCGTCCCCGGATAGCCAGCCGAGGCGTTGCAGGATCCTGCGGGTATAGGCATCGACAACAAATACGGGGCGCTTGAATGCATAGAGGAGAATGTCATCCGCCGTCTCCGGACCAACTCCGTGGACCCCCAGCAGCTCCCTGCGCAGGGATGCGGTATCGCTCTTCCAGAGCCGTGCCTCATGCTCAAGATACCATCGACAGTAGCTCTGCACCCTTTTTGCCTTGAGGTTGAAGTAGCCGCAGGGCCGGATCAGCTGCGCCAGCTCCTCCTGTCGCAGCGCAACAATTGCCTCTGCTGACAGCACCTGCTGAGAACGCAGATTGGAAACCGCCTCCTCGACCCGTTCCCATGCGGCATTCTGGGTCAGAATCGCCCCTACCATCACCTCAAACGGACTCTCTGCCGGCCACCACTGCTGGGGGCCGTAATGGTGATAGAGCTGTTGAAAAAGGGCGGGGAGGTCAGCTTGACCGTTCATTCCGTCTGGATGACCTGTATCGAATCTTCCCCTTTCTGGAGGGAGATCTCCTCGCCTCCTGAGTGGTTCCCAACTGCAACGGCTCTGTCACCTCCACTCCCGCCGCCTGTTGCAGCTGACGAATCTCCTCCCGGCTCAGCTCCCTGCTCTTGCCCACTCTGACCCCGGAACCGAGTACAATCGGGCCAAAACGGACCCGCATCAGGCGGCTTACTGTCAGCCCGACAGCCTCCCACATCCGGCGTACCTCGCGATTCCGCCCCTCCTGCAGAACCACATGATACCAGTGGTTCGTCCCCTTTCCTCCGGAATCCACGATATCGGAGAAGCGGGCCATTCCATCCTCCAGCTGAACACCATCACGCAGCTGCTGCAGCTGCCTCTCCGTGGCCTCACCAAGGGTACGCACCGCATACTCCCGGTCAATCGAGGCTGAGGGATGCATCAGGCGATTTGCAAGATCGCCATCCGTGGTAAAGAGCAGCAGCCCCGAGGTGTTGTAGTCGAGACGTCCGATTGCAATCCAGCGTGCGCCCCGGATCTTGGGGAGGTGGGAGAAGACGGTATCACGCCCTTCGGGGTCCTTGCGCGTCGTGATCTGACCGGCCGGCTTGTTGTAGAGCAGCACCCGGACACGTTGACTGCTGCCATCCCTTGGAAAGGGGTGGACACGCTCGCCATTGAGTCGAATCTCATCGGTGGCGGTGACACGAATGCCTGGTTTGGCCGGCTTGCGGTTCACCTTGATCCGCCCCTCCTCCATCCAGCGCTCCACCTCCCGGCGCGAGCCGATCCCGGCTCTTGCCATCACCTTCTGCAGGCGCTCGCCTGGCAGAGCGTTCTCCTCCTCCCTGCTGCCCTCATCGGTCTTGTCGGAGCGGGTGTGATCCATTACTGTTCCGTCTTCTCGTTTACGATCAGACGCAGATCAACCCTGGACTCCTCCTCACCCTCTGCATCCAGATCGGGCTCCTCCTGCTCCAGATTAAATTCCGCCTCATCTCCCATCAGATCCATCTCCTTCAGCTCCATCAGGGTCGGCATCTCCTCCAGGGTCTTGAGACCGAAGTAGTCGAGAAACTTCTTGCTGGTTCCGTAGATGGCAGGCCTTCCGGGAACATCGCGATGCCCAAGCAGACGGATCCACTCCCGCTCCTGCAGGGTCTTCATGATATTGGTACTGACCGCTACCCCGCGTATCTCCTCAATCTCCCCGCGGGTGATCGGCTGACGGTAGGCGATGAGTGCCATGGTCTCCAGCAGAGCACGTGAATAGCGCGCCGGTTTCTCCTCCCAGAGACGGTTGATCCAGGTGGAGAGCTCCTGCCGCACCTGCATGCGCCAGCCACTGGCAACCTCAACCACCTCATATCCGCGACCCTCACTCTCCTGCTGCAGCTGCTGCAGGGCCTCCAGGATCTCCTTGCGCTCAGGGCGCGCCTGCTCCTCAAACAGGGAGCGCAGCAGTTTGATGCTGAGTGGCCTGCCGGCGGCCATCAGCGCCGCCTCAATGATGTTTTTCAGATTGCTCTCCATCTCACTCTCCCTGCTCTAGCGGCTCCTCAGATGAGGGGCGAATATAGATTGGCCCATAGGGCTCATTCTGTACCACGCCAATCAGTGACTCCTTGATCAACTCAAGCACGGCCATCAGTGTAATCACAACCCCGGCACGCCCCTCCTCGAGATGAAACAGGGAGGCAAACTCGACAAATGGGGCATCCCCCCCAGCCACCTCATCCAGCCGCGAAAGGATTGTACTCATGCGATCCCGGATCGAGAGCGGCTCACGCTGCACATGGTGGCTGTTAAACAGCTCCGCCCGCTGCAGGACATCACTGAATGCCGTCAATAGCGCCTGCAGCTGCACCTCGGGCTGTGGGCGGGGCCCCCGTTCCGGGGCAGCAATCTCGACCGGATTGATATCCCGCTCCATGCGGGGAAGATCGCCCAGCTCCTCGGCAGCACGCTTGAACTGCTCATACTCCTGGAGTCTCCGGATCAGCTCTGCCCTTGGATCCTCCTCGTCCTCAACCTCCTCATGACGAGGAAGCAACATCCTGGACTTGATCTCTGCCAGCATCGCGGCCATCACCAGATACTCTGCGGCCAGCTCCAGGTTGAGGGCACGCATCATCTCCACATAACCCATGTACTGGCGGGTCACCTCGGCAATGGGGATCTCCAGAATCTCCAGATTCTGCCTGCGAATCAGGTAGAGCAGGAGATCGAGCGGACCCTCAAAGGCATCCAGTACAACCTTGAGCGCCTCCGGCGGTATATAGAGATCCTTTGGAAGCTCCTGCAGAGACTCTCCCGAAACCCTGATTTCACGCAACAGTCGCTCACTCTCCGGATCGACTGCGGATGCATCCCCCAACGGCAGCTCATTGTTCATCTCAACCCCCTCAATTATAGGCAAGACCCATCGCCTGACGAACCTCAACCATGGTCCTCTTTGCCTCATCCCGCGCGAGCTCTCTCCCCTCCTCGAGGATACTCCTCACCAGTGCAGGATCATCGGTAAAACGCCCTGCACGCTCCCGCATCGGAACCAGCTCCCTCACTACACCATCCACCACGGACTGCTTGCAATCGAGGCATCCAATCCCTGCGCTGCGACACCCCTCCGCCAGTTCTGCACGGGTCTGCTCGTCAGTATAAACCTTGTGGAACTCCCATACTGGGCACTTTTCGGGATCTCCTGGATCAGTCCTGCGCACCCGTGCTGGATCGGTTGGCATGGTTCTAATCTTCTGCTCCGCCTCGGCCGGATCCTCTCTCAGTGAGATGGTGTTGTTGTAGGACTTTGACATCTTCTGGCCATCCAGCCCCGGCATTTTCGAGGCCTTTGTCAGCAGCGCCTGAGGCTCGGGCAGAATGACCTTGCCCCCCCCATCCAGATATCCGAAGAGACGTTCCCGGTCCCCCATCGTGATATTCTGCTGTGACTCCAGCAGTGCCCGTGCGGTCTGCAGCGCATCATGGTCCCCCTCCTCCTGAAAGCTTCGACGCAGCCGGTGGTAGAGCTTTGCGTTCTTCTTCCCCATCTTCCTGGCGGCACTCTCTGCCTTCTCCTCGAAGCCGGGCTCCTTGCCGTAGAGGTGGTTGAAGCGGCGCGCCACCTCACGGGTAAGCTCGACATGGGCCACCTGATCCTCTCCCACCGGTACCTGACCCGCGCGATAGGCGAGAATATCGGCACTCTGCAGCAGCGGATATCCAAGAAAACCGTAGGTGGAGAGATCCCTCTCCTTCAGCTTCTCCTGCTGATCCTTGTAGGTGGGAACCCGCTCCAGCCAGCTAAGCGGGGTCATCATCGACAGCAGTGTGTGCAGCTCCGCATGCTCCGGCACATGAGACTGGATAAAGATTCTGGATACACCGGGATCAACCCCCGCTGCCAGCCAGTCGATGACCATCTCATGGACACTCTGCTCGATGACCGATGGGTCCTCATAGTGGGTGGTCAGTGCATGCCAGTCGGCAACAAAGAAGAAGCACTCATACTCGTGCTGCAGACGTACCCAGTTCTCCAGCACCCCATGATAGTGCCCCAGATGGAGATTTCCGGTCGGCCGCATTCCTGAAACCACCCGATGAAATTGTGATGGCACCGTGGAGCGGCTGTTGGTTATTGAGTTCATATTGCCCGTACAGTTTTGTAAGATTACAAGATTAGATTGAGTACAACCTCAGGGTTGTCGACAGCAATCATCATGATGTGGACGATCAGCCACGAGATGATTGGCCCGATCACACCCCAAAGTATCCCCGTTACCAGCAGTGCGATCAGGATGAAGAAGCCATAGGGCTCGATCCGGCTGAATTTCCAGGAGAGCGGCCCGGGAAGCAGCCCGGCAACAATGCGCCCCCCATCCAGCGGTGGGAGTGGCACCAGGTTGAGTACCATCAGCATCACATTGATGACCACGCCGGCACTCCCCATCAGCACCATCGGCAGCGCGATCGCAGAGAGGGGGACCAGTGCCCCGACCTGGATCACCGCAACCCACAGTAGCGCCATCACCCCGTTCGATGCCGGGCCTGCGAGCGCAACCCAGACCATGTCCCGTTTGGGATGGCGCAGATTCTCCATGGTGACCGGAACCGGCCGGGCCCACCCAAAGAGAAAGCCGGTCTGCAATATGACCAGCAGCAGGGGAACGGCAACCGTCCCCACCGGATCCACATGCTTGATTGGATTGAGGGTCAGTCGCCCCATCATCATTGCGGTCTTGTCTCCCATCTTCTTGGCCACCCAGCCATGGGCCACCTCGTGGGCAGTAATTGCAAAGAGAACGGGAAGCGCCCAGATGGCGATATTCTGAATCATGGAGAACTGGCTCATTGGGCTCAATTATACCTCTCTGCTCACTCAAATGGTGCCGGATCACCACAACCGACACGGACAACCTCGGGGATTCCATCCACCATATTGACCACAGTAGTGGGCTCCACACCACAGTGCCCCCCATCAATGATCAGATCCAGCGCATGGCCCATCTGCCGGTCAATCTCATCGGGGTCATTCAGCGGAAACTCCCCGCCCGGGGGGATCAGGGTAGAGCTCATCAGCGGCTCGCCCAGCGCCTCCATCAGGGCGTGTGCAACCCGGTTATCGGGGACACGGAGCCCGATCGTCTTTCGCTTGGGGTGTTGCAGCCGGCGCGGCACCTCCCGACTTGCCTTCAGGATCAGGGTATAGGGGCCCGGCATGACCCGCTTCATCAACCGAAATGAGGTGTTGTCGACCTTGGCATAGAGGCTGAGGTCGGAGAGGTTGGGGCAGACCAGGGTAAAGTTGTGGTCCGGACCAACACGGCGAATCCGGCGGATCCGCTCCATCGCCTGCTTGTCTCCGATATGGCACCCCAGTGCATAGCTGGAGTCGGTGGGGTAAGCAATCACCCCCCCCTTCCGTACCACCTCTACCACCTGCTCAATCAATCTTGGTTGTGGGTTGAGCGGGTGAATCTCGAGAATCCTGGCCATCTACCCCCCCACTAAACACTCTGCTGATGGAAGATCCGGCAGGGCAAGCGCCATCCGATCCCAGATGGGGTCACATCCCTCTGGCAGTGCGGGGAGACGGCCCAGCTCAATCCAGCGGTTGTCGGGGTCATGAAAATCGGAACCGCGGGAGGCCGCAAGCCCCAGATCCATCGCATTGCTGGCCATGGTACGGGTCTCGTTCCCATTGTGGCTGCTGGAGACCACCTCCAACCCTTCACCGCCACACTCAATAAACTCCCCCAGCATCGCCCTCAGCCTGGTCCGGGTCATCCCGTATCGTGCCGGATGGGCAACTACTGCGACCCCGCCCGCAGCGCGAATCCACCCCACAGCCTCCTCCAGCGTGGCCCAGCGCCCCGAGACATATCCCGGTTTTCCGCGCAGCAGATACTTTTTGAAGGCATCCTGCATCGTCTCCACCACCCCCGCACCGACCAGAAAACGTCCATAGTGGGTTCGGGTCAGAAGATCACCCTGCTGATACCCCAGCGCCCCCCGGTATGCCTGCGCGATGCCCGCCCGCTCCAGCCGGCGTCCGATCTCTTCCCCCCGCCACCGCCGATACTCCCGCAGCCGTGCCAGCCCCTGCTGCAGCTCCAGATTCTCCGGATCAACATTCAGCCCCACCAGATGGATGGTCTGCCCCCCCCAGGTAACCGATATCTCGACCCCAGCCAGCAGCCGGATGCCCACCCTGCCGGCCTCCTCCTCAGCCTCTGCAATGCCTGCCACCTCGTCGTGATCGGTCAGTGCAAGGAGGTCGACCCCCTGCTCCCGGGCACGGCGCACCAGTGCGGCCGGAGAGAGCGTTCCGTCCGAGACTGTGGAGTGGCTATGGAGGTCAATATTCAGCATGAGTTGGTATGGTATGATCAGCCCCTGATTAAAGGCCCATTTTACCCCTCATCCAATGAAATTTCTTTTTGATCTCTTTCCTGTCATCCTCTTTTTTGTTGCCTACAAGATGTATGACATCTTTGTCGCAACAGCGGTTGCCATTGCCGCCTCCGCAATACAGGTTGTCCTCTTCTGGCTGCGCCACCGCCGCTTTGAGAAGATGCACCTGGTCACCCTCGGCCTCATCACCGTGCTGGGCGGAGCAACCCTGATCTTTCAGGATGCCGCCTTCATCAAGTGGAAGGTGACCGTCGTGAACTGGGTCTTTGGGCTGGCCTTTATCGCAAGCGGCTATATCGGAGAAAAACCCCTGGCCAAACGGATGATGGGGGGGAGCGTAACGCTCGAACACAATATCTGGAACCGGCTCAACTGGAGCTGGGGGATCTTCTTCATCATCGTGGGGCTGATCAACCTCTATATCGCCTTCTACTACGGGCTCGAGCTGGACGAACAGGTGCGCGAGGAGATCTGGGTCAACTTCAAGCTCTTCGGGGTGATGGGGCTGACCTTCAGCTTCGTGATCGCACAGGCTTTCTACATGACCCGCCACATGCAGGAGGAGCCTGCCACCGAAACCACTCTGGATGAACCGGAGAGAGAGAGGGAGACACCATAATGCTCTACGCCATCATCAGCCAGGACCAGGAAAACAGCCTGGAGAGACGACTTGCAGCCCGCCCGGACCATCTGCAGCGACTCGAACAGCTGCGCGATGAGGGACGACTTCTGCTTGCCGGTCCACACCCCGCAATCGACAGCGAGGACCCGGGACCTGCGGGGTTTAGCGGAAGCCTGGTGGTTGCCGAATTCCCCTCACTGGAGGTGGCCCGGCAGTGGGCCGACCAGGATCCCTATGTTGCAGCCGATGTCTACCAGCAGGTTACCGTCAAACCCTTCAAGCATGTACTGCCCTAGGAGTAACAGTGAGTCCGGAAGAGCGTATTGAGGCGATTCGGGCACTCCTGACAAAGGCGTTCTCACCCACCTCCCTGGAGATCGAGGACAACTCGGATGAGCATGCCGGCCACAAGAGTGCGGGCGGGGCGGGCCACTTCACGATCCATATCGCATCACCCATGTTTGATGGCAAGAGCCTGATTCAGCAACACCGGCTGGTCTATGGTGCAGTCGACCCCCTGATGGAGAACGAGATCCACGCCCTCAGCATCAGGATAGAAAAAACAGTCCCTGAAACATTCTGAAACAATTCGGAAATAGGGGTGAAACAGTTCACCGGCAGAATAACCCTCCAATGGGCTGGTGCTGGAGGGTCAATCCCTCCTCCTCATGACACTTCAGCATCGGCTTCATTTCTGATCATCAGTTTTACCAGATTTACATAGCTGCTGTTACTCCTCCTTTGGTAGTTATGATTCGGCACGATCCATAAGGGTCGTGCTTTTTTTTGCAGCCGCTCAGGCTGCAACCCGGAATAATCCCTGCGATCTGCGACAAACTGTGCGACCATGTCCGCTCTCAGATCAGCAGTGGGGTTCTCTTATGCGAAACAGGTTTGGTGTGCTGCTCACAGCGGCATGGATAACATCGGCGGCAGTGGCAGATGACACGCTCTACAATCCATTTGGTGCCCGGGATTTCGGACGCTCCTCCGTGACGGATGGGGCACTCCAGACCGAAACTGGAGAGTGGGCAAGATCGGGGGACTCAACATCGGGGGCGTCGAAGGCGGATATTCTGAAGCGCCTCGAGAGAAGCCTGGCCCGATCCATCGAGAAGAGTTCACTGATCGAACAGGAGATCCGCTGTGTTCAGCGTGCAAGTGAAGAGGATGGCTCATTGTCGTCATGCTATGAAACTGCCCGCCAGCAGCGGCAGTACCTGAAACAGAAATACGGGAGCAGCAACCCCTACCAGAGACGGAGCCGCCAGAGAGAGGGGGGGATGCCGAACTTTAACCGGATGGGGATGGGGATGATGCCCACCCCATGGTAGGGGTTATGGAGAGCAATCTGCTAAGCAACTGCCAGCGGCCTTGAGCGTGTCGGCACAGAGAGTGGGATATTGCCACCTGCCAACAATTTGGCAACCATTCTGCCTCAAACGACACCTTCCACTGAAACAATCTGAAACCACACGGAAATGAAAGTGCCATATTTTGACCTTATCGTATAGCCCACGAGCCGGTATTGAGGGACAGACCTCCCCTCAACCCCTCAGTATCCACCTCGGTTACAGTGATTAAGAGTCGCTGTAACTCCATCCATCAATACTGCTGAAGGAAGTCAATCATGGAAGAACAGATCAAAGCTTTTGCAAAAAGTATTATCGATGCGGGTGCCATCCTGATATTCATACTGGCCTCACTCGCCACCCTCCTAATCATCGGCTCCGCATTGAAGAACATGATCTAGAGGCTGATGATCTTCTGCTGTCTGACCCCTGCCAGCCATCACCTCGGCCGAAACATGCCGCCATAATAAGGGATTATTTCATCAAATCCACCTCAACCCCCTGCTGATGCAGTGCATCCGCACGGCTCTGCACGAAGCGCTGAAAGTTGGGTTGTTCACGGTAACTTCCGGTAAGGAGATACTGCATGGCAGAGTGGGTGTGAAACGCCTTGAGATAGGCCTCGGTACGGAACACCTCGTGCCCCTGTTGATCAAGAAACAGCAGGGTGGGCGAGAACTGAACCCTCAATCTTCTTGCCCAGTCACGTTCCGTTAGCTGCTCTCCATCAGGGAGGGTAACCAGTTGATCACCCCAGATATCGAGAAGAACCACATCGAACTGCTCGAGGTCGGCACGGATCTCCGGACGCCTGAGTATATCCAGATGCAGCTCATCACAGGAGCCGCAGCGCCGCTGCTCAAACAGTAGCAGCCTGGGTCTGCCACTCTCGCTCGATGATCTGAGGTCAACCGGTGCCCTCCCCCACCCGGGCTCATGGTGCAGTGTTGCCGAGGGCTGTACCGGATTGATCCCGGCATAGTGCTCCTGAAAGGTGATCTTCTCCTCCAGCTGGCGCCCCACATAGTCGAGCACTGCGGAGAACTGGTGTGGTGGATAGTATCCATTCATCCGGATCACACCCTCCCCCGCCTCATTCAGGAAGAGGATGGTGGGGGTGAAGAGAACCTTCATCGACTCGCTGAACTCTTTCTCTGTCAACGCCTCCCCCTGAAGATCGACCACCTCCCGATCCCCCCACATGTTGATCTCCACAACATCGAAGTAGCTCTGGACCTTCTCGGCCAGGCTTCTGGAGTGGAGATCCTCAATCAGGGTGGCGCAGTAGGGACAGCCATCCTGGTGAAAGTAGAGCATCAGCCGTCTCCCCCCGGCTGCCGCCTCGGCGACATCCTCCCGCAGATCAAGAAAAGAGTCCTTGAACCAGTCAGGCTTCTCGACATAGCCGGGGTTAACCAGCCCCTCGCCAAGCCCCTCCTCTGCCGCTGTTGCCGGCCCCATCGCCAGCACAACCAGCAGAAACACACCCCGCACGACAACGCTCAACGCCATACCACCCCCCTTCTGTTCACTCACACTATTGTCAACCAGGGACCGCAACAGTGCAATGCAGTTGGGGTAGAATCCTCCCAACAGAAAAGCGGACTACAGGAGATAGCGATGCTGAAGACCAACCACTATTTTGATGGCAATGTTGTATCCATTGCCCTCCAGACAGAGAAGCTGCCAGCCACCGTTGGTGTGATGGCTGTGGGCGAATATGAGTTCTCTACCAGCGAGCGGGAGACGATGCGTGTCGTCAGTGGTGCATTAACCGTCAGGCTCCCTGGGAGCAGCGACTGGGCCACTTGCGGTGAGGGGGAGGAGTTTATCGTTGAGGCCAACCAGCGTTTTCAGCTCCGGGTGGAGGTCGAGACCGCCTACCTCTGTCTCTATGGTTAGTTGATTTTCTGCAATCAAACAGAAACAATGGGGCTCTACCATTGGCCATCTTTTATCAGAGGGAGTTCATGAAATGACAAAGAACGTTGGAAATATTGATCGAATTCTTCGTATCCTGGTTGGTGCCGTGCTGATTGCCGAGACCGCAATGGGCAGAATGCCTGCATGGGGATGGATTGGTGTTGTCCCGCTGGCAACCGGTCTGCTCTCCTGGTGCCCTGCCTACTCAATCTTCGGCATCAACACCTGCAAGAGCAAATAGCGACCAGAGAGGGTATTGAGGGGGGATGCCTTTTACCAACCCCACACTGGATCAGATCCATACCCGTCTGAGCCGGGTGCGCACCATTGCGGTGGTTGGGATCTCAACCCAGCCCAACCGCCCCAGCCATCGGGTCTCGGCTGCAATGCAGAGCTACGGGTTTCGCATCATTCCGGTTCGCCCCGGTGGTGGCGAGATCCTCGGCGAGCATGTATACGGTTCACTGGGGGAGATCCAGGGTCCCATTGATCTGGTCGATGTTTTCCGTGCCCCGGAGCATCTCCCCCCCATTGTGGAGCAGGTGATCAAGCTTCGGCTGCCGGCGATCTGGCTACAGGAGGGGGTTGTCCACCCGGAGTCAGCAGAGAGGGCCGCAGGGGCGGGGATCTTTACGGTAATGGATCGCTGCATCTACAGGGACTACGTGGAGCTGTTCCGCTGACCGCCCCCGGCTACTCACTCCGCAAGCAGTGTCTCCAGCTCGAACTCATCCAATACCGGAACCCCCAGTGACTCCGCCTTGCTCCGCTTGGAGCCAGGATCTGCCCCACAGATGAGGGCGGTTGTCTTTCCAGATACACTTCCGGACACCCTGGCACCGAGCTGTTGCAATCGCTCCCTGGCCTCGGAGCGGGTCATCTTCTGCAGGGTGCCGGTAATCACATAGGTATTGCCCAGCAGGGGCTGGCTCTCCTCCGGCTGGGTGGGTGGAGCCCAGGAGACTCCCGCCCCGATCAACGCCTCAATCACCTCACGGTTATGCTCCTGGTGGAAGAATGTGACGATATTCCGGGCCACAATCGGCCCCACATCCTCTATCTGCTGCAGCGCCTCAATCGGTGCCTGCATCAATGGATCCAGATCCCCGAAGTGGCGTGCAAGGGAGCGTGCCGTTGCCTCACCTACCTCCGGGATGCCCAGCGCATAGAGGAAACGGGGCAGTGTCGTCTCTCTCCCCCGGTTCAGCGCGGCAATCAGGTTGTCGGCTGACTTCTCCCCCATGCGCTCCAGTGCAGCCAGGCGCCCCCTATCCAGATGAAACAGGTCAGCCGGGCTCTTCACCAGCCCCTGCTGCACCAACTGGTCAACCAGCTTGCTGCCCAGCCCCTCGATATCGAGCCCCTTTCTGGAGGCAAAATGCCATATCGCCTCCTTCCGCTGTGCCGGACAGAAGAGGCCACCACTGCAACGCGCAACCGTCTTGTCGGCCTCACGAATCACCTCGGAACCGCAGACCGGGCAGTGGTGTGGCAGCTGCCATGCCTCACTCTCCCGCTCTCGCCTTCCGGGGAGCGTACGCACCACCTCCGGGATCACATCCCCCGCACGGCGCACCACCACACCATCACCAACGCGCAGATCCTTGCGCTGTACCTCATCCTCGTTGTGCAGGGTTGCATTGGAGACGGTGACCCCGCCAACCTGAACCGGGGCCAGGCGCGCCACCGGTGTCAGGGCACCGGTACGTCCCACCTGGAGATCAATCGCCAACAGCGTGGTGGTCGCCTCCTCTGCAGGGAACTTCCAGGCGATGGCCCAGCGTGGTGCACGCGCGGTGAATCCCAGCCTTTTCTGCAGCCGGAAGGCGTTGACCTTGAATACAACACCATCAATCTCGTAGGGAAGGGAGGAGCGGCGCATCGAGAGATCACCATAGAGTGCGCTACAGGCATCCATCCCCCTAACCACCCGATGCTCTGGTGAGACCGGGATCCCCCAGGCGGTGAGCATCTGTACCAGCTGGTGATAGCTCTCTGCCTCTTCACCCCCCTGTTGAATGCCAATTCCATAGCTGATAAAGGAGAGCGGACGTGATGCCGTGACGGAGGAGTCGAGTTGACGAAGACTCCCGGCAGCGGCATTTCTCGGATTGGCAAACTGCTTCTCTCCCGCCTCCTGCTGGCGCCGGTTCAGTGCCTCGAAGTCCCGCTTGAGAATGAATACCTCTCCACGCACCTCGAGGCGCTGCGGGATCCGATCACCCTGCAGCCGTAGCGGAATCGAGTTGATGGTGCGAATGTTTGCGCTGACATCCTCTCCCCGCTCACCATCCCCCCGGGTCGCACCACGCACCAGCACCCCATCCTCATAGAGCAGACTCAGGGCAAGCCCATCCAGCTTGGGCTCCGCGACATACTCGATCTCCTGCTCCCCGCTGCGCTCCTCGACCCGCCGCTCAAACTCCTCCATCTCGCTACGGTCAAAGGCGTTGTCGAGCGAGGACATGGGGAGCTCATGGGTAACCGAGCGGAAAGCGGCCAGAATCTCTCCACCCACCCGCTGGGTTGGGGAGTCTGCCGTTCTCAGCTCCGGGTTGTCGTGCTCCAGCTGCTGCAGCTCCCGCAGCAGGAGGTCATACTCTGCGTCCGGGATCTCCGGATCATCCAGGGTGTAGTATCGGTAGTTGTGGTGGTTGAGCAGATCACGCAGCGCCCGGGCCCGCCCCGAGGCCGGGACGGAGGATCTCTTTCCGCTCATCGCTGTTGTGACTGAGTCAGTGTCGCTCTGCGGCTCTCCAGCTCATGGTTGTACTCAAACTCATAGACCAGATCACGCAGACGCTGCAGTGAGTGGGGCGTCAGCACCCTTCTCTTCTCATCACACACCTTGCCGCCCAGACCCACGGAGAGCTTGTGTGCGATCTCCATCATCTTCTCGAAGGAGAGCTTTCCGGAGTGTACACCCGGAAGCCTGAAGAAGAGAATCATGCCCGTGGTTCTCAGGTTCATCACCTGCTGCTGGTCAAAGGTCCCCGGTTTCAGCACATTTCCCACACTGAACAGTGGGGCGTGCTCTCCCTCCAGGGGGTAGGCATGGTAGATCCCGCTCTTGTCATACTCCAGCTCCACTGCATTGAACTCACGCAGCAGGTCACTCCCCTCGAAATGGTCCCCCTCCTCGGCCATTACAGTCAGAACGACCGCCAGCCCTCCAGCACTGCCTATCGGCTGCTCGGCATCACCGGGGGTCGAATCCTGGGCCTCCTCAATCCCATCAAGGTCGAAGCGCTGCCCATCATCCGCATGCAGCGTCTCTTCCAGATCAATGGGGTCATGAATCTCCCTGCCACCATTGTCAGAGGGGGCCTCTCTGGGTGTCGGAGAGGTGGTTGACCTCGCCAGCATGGTTCGAATCTTGTTCAGCACTTCCATCATACTGCCTGGCTTGCGGCCAGCGCCTCTGCCTCTTCGATGTCAACTGCCACCATTCTTGAGACGCCCGGCTCATGCATCGTAACCCCGGAGAGTTGATCCGAGATCTCCATGGTTGCCTTGTTATGGGTGATGAAGATGAACTGCACCCGTTCGGACATCTTCTTGACCATGTTGGAGAAGCGGCCGACATTGGCCTCATCCAGCGGGGCGTCCACCTCATCCAGCATGCAGAATGGTGCCGGGTTGAGCTCAAAGATGGAGAAGACCAGTGCTACCGCAGTCAGCGCCTTCTCTCCACCCGAGAGCAGATGGATGGTACTGTTTCGCTTGCCCGGAGGCTGGGCCATGACCGTCACCCCGGTATCCAGCAGATCCTCACCGGTCATCTCCAGATAGGCACGTCCCCCGCCAAACAGCTGCGGGAAGTTGCTCTTCAGGCCATCATTGATTCTCTCGAAGGTCTCCCTGAAACGGGTACGGGTCTCCCGGTCGATCTTTCCGATGGCGTTTTCAAGAGTGGTCAGGGCATCAACCAGATCATCGTGCTGCTGATCCAGGTGCTCCTTGCGCTCGGTCTCTGTCTGGTACTCATCGATCGCTGCAAGGTTGATCGGCCCCAGGCGCTGAATCCGCAGAGCCATCTGATCGACGTCCTGCTGCCACTGTTCGGCGGTTGCCTCCTCGGGCATCTCCTGTAGCAGCGGCTCTCTCTGGTAGCCACTCTCCTGCAGCTGCTCATCCAGTGTCTGGCGACGGACACGTATCTCCTGACCCTCCAGCAGCAGTTTTTCATGTGCCGAACGCAGCTTCTGGAGATCCTGCTCCGCCTCCATCCGCTCTCCATCCAGTTCACGCAGATGGTGTTCGATCTCCTCAAGTTTTCGACGCGCATCAGTGAGCTCATTCTCCACCACCAGCTGTTTCGCCAGATGTTTCTCAAGCTCCTCCTTGAGCAGCTGGATCGGTGACTCCATCTCATGTTTGGAGTGGAGAAGCTCCCGTTTTCTCTCTTGGCTCGTGGCAAGCTGCTCCTCCATGCGGACCAGGCCATTGCGGGTGGATTCCAGGCGGGTACGAGAGGATTCAACCTGAACCGTCAGACGGTGCAGCTGATCCCTCTTTTCACGTGCACTGTCTCTGGAGCGGTCCATCGCCTCGCGCAGGGCGCCCCTTCTGGACTCCATCTGCTGACGCTGCAACTCGCTCTCTTCCGTTGCAGCCAGTGCGATCTCAAGTCTTGAGCGTGACTCCCGGACACCCTCCCTGGCTTGACGGATATCGGACTCAAGCCTGAGCAGCTCCTCGTCAATCTGCTCTCTGCGACTGCTGAGCTGATCCTGGCGGGCAAGCTTTCCGCTCAGATCCGCCTTGCTGGATGCAAGCTCCGCTGCCTGTTGATCAATACGGTTCTGCTGCTGCTCCTGCAGCTGCTCCTGCTCCCTCTGCCTCTGACGCCCCTCCTCAAGGAGAGATTCAAGGGAGGCAACATCGGCCTCGATCTGCTGCAACTGCTCCTTTACGGCGCGGATCGTCTGCTCTCTCTGCAACACCCCCTCCTGGGCATCATCCTCACGAACCACCTGCGACCACTCCCGCCCGATCCAGACCCCATCCCGTGTAACCACTGAAATCCCGGGATCAAGCTCCGGCCTGAGCTGCAGGGCCTGCTGCAGGGACTCCACCGCATAGACCCCTTGCAGCAGTCCGCCAATGGCCAGATCGGTCTCTACCAGCGAGGAGAGGGGAAGAGCCCCATTGAGCACTCCGGACTCCTGACCTGCAGCTGCACCGGCATGCTCCATAACAAAACGGACCTCACCCTTCTGCAGTCGGGTTGCACCTTGCAGAAGATCGTGATCCTCCTCAACGGTGACCGCCTCCAGATAGGCACCCAGTACCGTCTCAACGGCGCGCTCCCAGCCCGCCTCTGCGTTCAGCTTTTCGGCCAGACGAGGCGCATCGGCTACCCCACTCTGCTCCAGCCAGGAGTGGACTCCACTCTTCTCACGCCCCAACGCATCCTGCTGCAGTGCCTCCAGGGAGGTGAGCCTTCCGCGCAGCTGCTGCAGCGCTCCACGGCGACCATCAAGCCGGTCGGTGGTCTGACGGTTCTCCTCACGCTGAGCCGCAATCTGTTCACGCAGCGCGTGGCCTGCCTCCCGCAACTGCTGAAGATCACTCTCCCGCTGCTGCAGGGTCTGCTGCATCTGTTCAAGCTCGGCGCCATCCACTACGGGCAGCGTCTGCTGCTCCTCCAGCAATCTCTGCTGTTGACGCTCGCTGTTGAAGCGCTGACGATCGAGCTGCTCGATGCGCGAACGGGCAATCTCGGCATCCCGCTTTGGATCATTGGCCAGCCGGTTGAAGTGTTCCAGCTTGCCCTGCCACTCATGCCACTCCTGCTCCGCCTCCTCCCAGAGAGCGGTGAGTGCACCATCCTCCTTCTGCAGCTGCTTCAGCTGTGGCTCGTCCTGCAGCAGGGACTCCTCCAGCTCCAGGATACGCTGCTGATCGGCCTTCATCATCGCATTGGCCTCGTGCCATGCACCCTCGGCCTGCTCAAGATCCTTTCCAAGCTGGTCCTGGCGCTCTCTCATCCCCTTCAGGTTCTGTTCTGTTCTCGCAATCTCTGCACCAATTGCGTAGAAGCGCCCCTGCACCTCATTGAACGAGTCATTGGACTCCGCATGGCGCTGTCGCCCCTTCTCGATCTCGCTCTCCAGTGCGCGCTGCTGCGAGAGCCGCTGCTGCACGGAGACTTCTGCCCGGCGTGTCTCCCGGTCCTGCTGTTCCGCCTTCTGGTCATACTCCTGCCAACGCAGCGCCAGCAACTGGGCCTGCATCAGACGCTCCTCCTGCTTGAGCTTCCGGTAGCGCTCTGCCGCACGGGACTGGCGCTCCAGACGGCGCAGCTGCTTGGCCATCTCCTCACGAAGATCGTTGATCCGGTCCAGATTTTCACGCGTATGGCGCATGCGATTCTCTGTCTCTCTACGGCGCTCCTTGTATTTGGAGATTCCTGCCGCCTCCTCAATCAGTACCCGCAGATCATCGGGCTTGGCCTCGACAAAGCGGGAGATCATCCCCTGCTCAATGATGGCATAGCTGCGCGGACCAAGGCCTGTACCCAGAAAGAGGTCCATGATGTCGCGTCGTCGACACTTGGTTCCGTTGAGGTAGTAGCTTGAGACACCATCTCTTGAAGCCTTGCGCTTGACCGAGATCTCACTGAAGCTGGCATACTGCCCCTGCAGCTTTCCTGCGGAGTTGTCGAAGACCAGCTCCACCGATGCATGGCCGACCGGTTTGCGTGCACTGGAGCCATTGAAGATGACATCGGCCATGGAGTCGCCACGCAGCTGCTTGGCTGAGCTCTCGCCCATGACCCAGCGAACGGCATCGATGATATTGGATTTTCCACACCCGTTGGGGCCGATCACGCCGACCAGATTGCTTGGGAATGGGACCGTGGTTGGATCCACAAAAGATTTGAATCCAGCAAGCTTGAGTGTTTTTAGTCGCATATCCTCGCTATATCCAACAGGTGGGCTGGGTGCTCAAAATCCGGGGTGAGCGGGTTTGATAAAACGGCTTTGGATTGTGTCGTATAATAGCACTCAACCGAGCAATAAACCAACAATGAAACAACATTAGGTTCATATTATAACTTGATGTTTTGTATTGTATATAAACAAGGAAAGATAGAGATGGCAAGCAGCCCCAGCAAGGAATTGGAGAGCTTTGACAACCCCACCCCGGAACGTGACTACACAATCCGTATTCATACCCCGGAATTCACCTGCCTCTGCCCCAAAACGGGACAGCCCGACTTCGCAACACTCGACCTGGAGTACGTCCCCGACCAGCACTGTGTTGAGCTGAAATCATTCAAGATGTATGTCTGGTCCTACCGCAACGAGGGCGCCTTTCACGAGGCAGTCACCAACCAGATCCTCTCCGATCTGGTTGCCGCAACCAGCCCCAGATTCATGCGCCTGAGCGCCGTCTTCAATGTTCGCGGCGGGGTCTATACAACCGTTGTTGCAGAGCACCGCGCCCCAGACTGGAGCCCCGCACCGGTTGTTGAGCTTCCCGGAGTTTCCCCCACCCCCGCCTGACAGGCCCGCCGTCGCACCCATGGCCATCCATGTTGGAATTGATCTTGGCACCTCCGGTGTCAGAGCCATTGCAGTCGATTCAGCGGGGATGATCCATGCGCAACAGCGAGAACCCCTTCCCCCCTCCAGGCGGACGGAGGGAGCATCGGAACAGAACCCCGAGGCGTGGTGGCAGGCAACCACTGTGGTGCTGCAGCGACTGTTCTCAGCCATCCCAGACCATGGTGAGGTGAGCTCGATCACGGTGGATGGAACCTCCTCCACCCTGCTGCTGACGGATTCCGGGGGAAGAGTGCTGACAGCGGCACTGATGTACGATGATTGCCGTGCGATTGAGGAGGCAGAACGAATCTCGCAGATTGCACCCAGCGAGAGTGGCGCACATGGTCCAACCTCGTCACTGGCCAAGCTGCTCTGGCTGCTTGACAGGGGGGTGGAGAGGATCCCCCGGGGAACTCTTGCCCTGCACCAGGCCGACTGGATCAGTAACCGACTGGGTGGAGCATTCGGACAGAGTGACGAGAACAATGCCCTGAAGCTGGGATATGACATCATCCACCGGGGGTGGCCCGACTGGATGGAGGCGCTTGAGCTGCCCCCCGGCATGCTGCCGGCCGTTTCACCTCCCGGAACCGCGTACAGCATCCTGAGAGCCGATCTGGCAGATCGACTGGGACTCAACACCAGCCGGCCGATCAGGATCCACTGCGGGACAACCGACAGCATTGCTGCCACCATTGCGGCCGGGGCACGCGTTGAGGGTGATGCAGTTACCTCGCTGGGAACCACACTGGTACTCAAGCTGGTCTCATCCACCCCCCTCTTCTCACCTCGAGATGGCATCTACAGCCACCGACTGGGGAGCCACTGGCTGATCAGCGGCGCCTCCAATGCCGGGGCAGGCGTACTCCTCAACCACTTCTCCCTGGAGCAGATTCGGCAACTGAGCAGCAAAATCAACCCCGATGAACCGACCGGCCTGGACTACTATCCCCTCCCCTCCAGAGGGGAGCGCTTTCCCGTTGCCGACCCCCTGTTGATGCCACGACTCACCCCCCGTCCAAAAGAGGATCAGATCTTTCTGCAGGGGATACTGGAGGGGTTAACCCGAATTGAGCAGCGGGGATATCGAAAAATGGGGGCGCTTGGGGGACCACCCCTGCGCCGCATCATCACCTCGGGCGGGGGGGCAGTAAACCGAAACTGGATGGCGCTCCGCCAAAACCTTTTTCATCAAGAGCTGCCCGACCTGCAGATCGATATCGCCACCCAGACCGAGGCGGCCTATGGGGCAGCCCTGCTTCCTGTTGTCTCCATTTAATGCACCTATAGATTCCACTTATTTTACAATTTTATTTAATATCTATATACTGCGCGCATTACTCTTTTCGTGGGTCAAACCCCAACAAAATACAGACAAGTTACAGGGAAATTATCATGAAGAACATTATCGCCTCTATCCTGCTTACCGCTGTTGCCAGCAGCGCCTCGGCCTTCTTTAACAGTGACGACAACCAGAACGGCTACGGAACCGGAACGGTTGACAGCGCATTCGATGGAAACGGTCGTGGCGCCGGAAAGGGTCATGGTGACGCAGAGGGCAACTTCAGCATGAGCATCAATGCCTCTGGCAGAGGCTCCTCCGAGATGAATGCCGATATGGATGCCGCAGAGAACAGCCGCTTCAAGGGGATCTCTGATCTGAGAACCGAGCACTACTCAGCAGCCCCATACTACGGTATTGCCCCTCACTACGCCTCGATCGCGAAGTAAGCAACCGACACAAGGCTCGTATCAGAGAGCCGGTGGATCCTCCGGGTCCTCCGGCTCTCTGCTTTCCGGGGAGAAAAACAGCCAGGTCACCACCCTCAACAGGATGAAGAGTGCCGTATAGAAGAGAGCCGGCAGAATCAGCAGCAGTGGCAACCCCATCAGAATGACCTGAAGATCGGGTGCGCCAGTGAGAAGCACCTGCAGAAACCCCTTCTCAAACAGCACCCACCAGAACCAGCAGAGCACACCCACTACACCAACACCCTGCCCGCCCCTCTGCAGGGTACGGGGCAGCTGGAGGGAGCGAAACTGCTGTAGTGTTATCTTTTTCATGACCGAAACCGCTACCCTCTCCCGGAGAGGTAGTCCCGGATTCGATCAACCCCCTCTTGCAGCTGCCGCAGCGAGGTGGTGTAGGCGAAGCGGATCCAGCGCCCCGCATCCCGGGTTGCAAAGTCCTTGCCCGGTGTCACTGCAACCCCGGCATGCTCAAGCAGCTCCATCGCAAACTGACTACTGTCGCCGGTCAGACCACTGCAGTCTGCGTAGAGATAGAAGGCGCCCTCCGGAAGCCTCTCAATCCTGAACCCCAGCTCCAGCAGTGCCGCACAGAGAAAGTCCCTGCGCCGCCTGAAGCGGTCACGGCGCTGCCGCAGGATCTCTGTTGTCTCTGGATCAAATGCCGCCAGTGCCGCATACTGCGATGGTGTCGGTGGTGCCAGAAAGAGGTTCTGCGCAAGACGATCCAGGCCATCCATCGCCTCTCTGGGGGCAACCATCCACCCCAGCCTCCACCCCGTCATCCCATAGTATTTGGAGAAACTGTTCACCACAAACGGGGCACCGGGAAGCCCAAGCGCGGTAAACTGCCTCCCGCCATAGGTGAGCCCCTGATAGATCTCATCCACGATCAGAGAGCCTCCCCGCTCAGCGACCATCGTGGCGATTCGTGACAGCTCCTCCTCCGCAATCATGCTGCCGGTCGGGTTGGATGGTGAGGAGACCATCACCACACGGCTCCGACTGCTCCAGTGGCGCTCGACCAGCTCTGCCGTCAGCTGAAATCTGTTCTCTGGACCGACATGTACCGGTACGGTTTTCCCCTCGAAGAGTCGTACAAAGTGACGATTGCAGGGATACCCCGGATCCGCCATCAACACCTCGTCTTGAGGGTTGATCAGTAGTGCACTCAATAGCTGTAGTGCGCCCGAGGAGCCAGGAGTGATGGCCACCTGCTCGGCAGCGACCTCGACACCATAGGCATCACCGTAGTGGGCCGCGATCTTCTCCCGCAGCTCGGGAAGCCCCAGTGCCGGGGTATAGTGATGCCGTCCGGTTTGCAGCGCCTCAACTCCTGCCTCCACGATGGGGGATGGTGTCTCAAAGTCAGGCTCCCCAATCTCCATATGGATAATGGAGCGCCCCTGCCGCTCCAGTTCACGGGCATGAGCCAGGATATCCATCACATGGAATGGCTCAATCTCCGCTGCCCGTTGAGAAATTTGCACCAATCAGGACTCCCAGAGGGTACGTACCCACTCCAGATCGAGACAGCACTTGCCCGGATCCTCCCCCTGCAACACCTTGCAGGGATTGTCCGCCTCACCCATCTGGTCCAGCACCAGCACCGCCTCGCTGAAATCCTCCTCTGCGGTGTAGCCATTGACCGTCACAATGGTCTTCAGATGCGCTCCTCGGGAGGAGCAAATCCCGTTGGCGGAGTCCTCAAAAGCGATACACTCCTCCGGTTGTAGCCCCATCTGTTCCATGACATAGGTGTAGATATCCGGTGCAGGCTTCTTTGCCGGCACGATATCTCCTGCACCGATCACCTCAAACCACGACTCCGCCCCCTCAAACAGTGCATTGTTGAGCAGCGCGGAGACATTCTCCGGGGTGGTTGTGGTGGCAATCGCCAGCGGTACCCCCGCATCATGGGCCTCGGTCAGCAGGCGCTTCACCCCACTGCGCAGAGGAATCTTCCCCTGCTCCATCAAGGCAACAAAGTGGCTGGTCTTGGATGCATGCAGCCCGGCAATCCATGCCGCAAGATCCTCCACCTCCGGCACCAGCGGATTTTTTGTCTCGATAAAGTTTCGGATACGCTCCTTGCCGCCGGTAACCGCCAGCAGCTCTCCATAGAGCGCCTCATCCCACTCCCAATCCAGTCCCGCCTCCTCAAAGGCGAGATTGAAAGCGACCCGATGCCCATCACGTTCGGTATCGGCCAGCGTCCCATCCACATCAAAAATCATTGCTTTCATTACAACTCCCTGACTGCACCGAAACCAGTAATTCTCAGTTTTGCCACGTCACTCCAGGCTGCACGGGAGTGACGATTTTCTTTGGATTATTGCCAAAATGAGAATTACTGCGCCGGCACAAGAGCCGGGTTTTCTCTCCGGTTAAATGTTATGATAATAGTCTATTATCTCATGAGAAGAGGCGGAGAAAAGCAGTTCCGGACCACCCCATGAAAGCGCAGTCTGCCGATACAGGTTGCGGGAGTGGGGACAATCTGGTATCAATGCGCTCTTTTCTCATACTGTCAGGAGTATCAACAGCATGGCCACTGCAAAAAAGCAGTCAACACTGATTGGAGGCATCAAGCCTTACAAGCCCAAGAAGGGCGAAGAGTACATGAATGAAAACCAGAAGAAGCACTTTGAGGAGATTCTTCTGGCCTGGAAACATCAACTGATGGAAGAGGTTGACCGTACAGTTCACCACATGCAGGATGAGACCGCCAATCTTCCAGATCCCAGCGACCGCGCAACACTGGAGGAGGAGTTTTCACTGGAGCTGAGAACCCGTGACCGTGAACGCAAGCTGATTCGAAAAATTGACAAGACACTCCACGAACTGGATGGTGACGAATATGGTTACTGTGAATCCTGCGGTATCGAGATTGGAATCCGGCGCCTGGAGGCACGCCCAACGGCCACCCTCTGCATTGACTGCAAGGAGCTGGAGGAGATCAAGGAGAAATCCGCATAACACTCCCCCATCAATGAAAAAAGGCCGAATGTTGCAGCAACATTCGGCCTTTTTTCATTCTGTGCCAGAAGCGGTGGGCTTACCCCTTCTCCTCCGCCCCGGAGTTGCCGGGGCACTCCTCCCTGATTTTCAGGTTGTTTGCCTTGGCGAAATCCTGAACAAATGCATAGGCATGTGGATCTCGCTTGCTCAGACGGTACTCAACAACCAGACACTTCTCACCATTAATGATGCGTGGACGTGCACAGTCCCGATAGCTGAGACTTTTACCCTTGCCGTACTGCGCAATCTGGGAGGAGATTCGCTCAATCCAGTCGCTGGGACGGAATTTCTCTCCATCCTCTCGCTGCCCTTCGATCACAGTCCGGCAATCTTCTCTTTTTTCCTCTTTTTTCTGCATAATAGAGCTGTTCCCGATAAAATTTAATAAGCCATATATTCAATTATTTTAACAAATATCAATAAATCTTGCAAGCCAAAAACCTGCCATCCACCCTCTACCGTGGAAGATTCGCCCCCTCTCCAACCGGTGATCTCCATTTTGGTTCTCTGGTTGCCGCTGTTGGCAGCTATCTGGAGGCAAGGAGAAACCATGGGGAGTGGCTGGTACGGATTGAGGATCTCGACCCCCCAAGAACCGTTCCCGGTGCCGCCGACTCCATTCTACGGTCACTGGAGTGCCACCAGTTGGAGTGGGATCACTGCGTGGTTTTTCAGGGAGAGCGTGGCCCCATCTACCAGCAGAGGCTGGAACAGCTGATCGAATCCGGCGTGGTATTTGGCTGTCAATGCACACGTTCACTCCTCAGAGGCAGCTCCATCTATCCTGGGGAGTGCAGAGAGAGGCGGCTCCCCCTGCAGGGCCACTCGATTCGGCTGCGCACTGCTGGAGAGACCATTCTGGTTGACGACCTCTGGCAGGGGAGACACTCATGGCAGATGGAGAGAGATGTTGGTGATTTTGTGATCCGTCGTGCAGATGGGCTGTTTGCCTACCAGCTTGCCGTTGTTGTAGATGATTTTCTCCAGGGCATCACCCATGTCATTCGTGGCAGTGATCTCCTTGAATCCACCCCGAGGCAGATCGTTCTTCAGCAGCGGCTTGGATATCCGACACCACAATATGGCCATCTTCCCGTTGCAACAGGAGAGGATGGGGAGAAGCTCAGCAAGCAGAACCTGGCCACACCACTCGATGAGCGGAATCCGGCTAAAAATATCCTGATGGCGCTTCGATTTCTTGGACAGAACCCGCCACCGGAGCTGGCGGGGGAACCACCGGAGAGCATCTGGGCGTGGGCACTTGCCGGATGGGAGGGTAGAGAGGTCCCACGAAAAAAATCGATTCAGGTAAAATCGATCCGATGAGTAGCCAATACCTCGACACTTTCAATGGCTCCTTCTCCAGTCTGCTGCAGTGGGATGACCTTGCCCGATTCTGGAACTCCCTGCGTTCGGGGGGGCAGGCCGAGTGGTATATCTATGCCATCGGTGAACCCCCTCCAACAGTAGCGGCATCGAGTGAGGTATTCCTGCAGTTTATCCAGGAGATTGACTCCCTGCTCCGAAGGGAACACCACGAGCGGGTCTGCGGCATTGTCTATACCGACCGACTGAAAGAGCCCTCGATGGTCAAGATCTACGACCCCAACAACCTCGGCCTCTCCTGCGGCTCCAGTGAGACACCACCGCTGCCGGGGTGGGTCCTCTCGAGGATCCCCCCGGAGAGTCTGCAACCCCCACAACCCCTGCCGAACAACCGTCGACGCTGGTGGAGGGAGCTCTTCTCATGAGTGACCCGGAGGAGGAGTCCGCAAGTGAGGCTGACCTTTTTCGCAAGATGGTGCGGGATGTTCGCCCCCTCAAGGCGGACGACCGGGCGGATCTGGGAGCAGAGAAAAAGAGGGGGAGACAGTACCAGCCCCCTTCAGAACAGACCACAGAGTGGTGGGACGAGAACCACTCCATACTCAACAATGAGGAGCGGGTTGAGGCGGAGGAGCGGCTACTCTATGTTCGCTCCCCCCTTCCCCACGCCACTCTGCGAAAATTCAGAAAAGGGGCGTTCTGCTCCTCGATGGAGATCGATCTCCACGGACTGAACAGCCAGGAGGCCATGGAGATGCTGGATGACTTTCTGCAAGAGGCAAGGGAGCGCAGGATACGCTGTTTTCACCTGATCCATGGAAAGGGGAGACGTTCTGCCGGTCAGCTCCCTGTTCTCAAGAGCCTGGTCAACCGCTGGCTGCGTCAGCGCAGAGAGGTCCTGGCCTTCTGTTCGGCACAACAACGGGATGGTGGGACCGGGGCCCTCTATGTGCTACTGAAGAGAGAAGCGCCTCAGGAGTAGTTCACAAGCTCCCGCAACACGACGGTGGCATAGCTCCCGGCAGGAAGCCAGAGCTGGAGCTCCAGAGTCTGAGAGTCCACCCAGCTCCAGCTCATCTCTTTCGGAGTGAGCCGCAGGGAACGTCGGTCCTGCTTCATCCTTGCCTGCTCCAGCCCACGCATCAACGCCTCCCCGCCAGAGAGGGCCGATCGTTCAAATCTCTCTGCATCCCCTGTGGTCTCCAGTGGCCCCTCCCCCCAGAGAGGGGCTGTTGGATGAATATCATGCTCCCCAATTCTGCGCAGAATCTCCTGGTCCACCCTCTCCTGATGGAAATGGGCGCGACTTCCTGCCAGCGCATAGACGTCACCCTCAATCGGCCTGTTCCAGGCCCCCTCCAGAACCCGGGCGGCACAGACCCGGTTAAAGAGCTCCGAACGTGCAGCAGAGAGAAGCAGACCACGCTCATGCCTGCCACGCGGCCGATACTCCCCTCTGAACATCTGCAGGGCACGTGCCACATTCCCTCCCCCACGGCCAAAACGCTGCTCCCCAAAATAGTTGGGGACCCCGTCCCTTCTCACCCACTCCAGACGCTGCTCCAGCTGCTGACGCTCCCCCTCAATATTGCGCAGCGTGAGCTGAAAGAGATTCCCGCGCAACGCCCCCTTGCGCAGCTTTCTCCCGTGACGGTGGGCCTGAAGAACCCTCAACTGCTGTTGACCGGAGACCTGCTCCTCCAACAGGCTCCAGTCGGGCGGCTCTTGGCCGGCCAGATCCACGGAGAACCACTGACGTGTCACCGCAAATCGATCCTTCAGCCCTGCAAGCCCTACATCCCTGCGCCTGACCCCCAGTTGTCTGGCGATCATCGATGCCACCTGATCACTGTTCAGCTCTCGCTTCTCGATCTCAACCATCTGGTGCTGCCCCTCACCGGAGGGGGAGAATCCCAGATCCTCAACCACACGGAAATCCTCAGGTGTCGATCGTATGGTTGCCGTGGCCGGAGGTTGGCCATGGGCAAATGGAAGCGGGCTATGCGGGAAAGAGGATGGCGACAGCATGTACGGCAATACCCTCTCTCTGCCCGATAAACCCGAGCCTTTCGGTTGTGGTCGCCTTGACACTGACCTGATCCAGCGCAACATCCAGCTCCTTCATCAACAACTCTCGCATCTCCTGAACATGGGGGGAGAGCTTTGGCTCCTGTGCAATAACGGTAAGATCCACATTCCCGATCCGATACCCCTGACCATGAACCCTGGAGACCACCTCCCGGAGAAAGTTCCTGCTCTCCATCCCCTGATACTGCGGATCATGGTCCGGAAAGAGCTGCCCGATATCTCCAAGTGCAGTCGCTCCCAGCAGCGCATCACAGAGGGCGTGAATCGCCACATCACCATCCGAGTGCGCCTTGAATCCCCTGCTGTAGGGGATCCTGACACCACAAAGCGTCAGGTAGTCCCCATCACCAAAGGCATGGACATCAAAACCGTGGCCTATCCTCACTCCATCTCTCCTCTCTGCCTGTGCAGTATCTCCTCTGCCAGCACAATATCTCCCGGGTGGGTGATCTTCATGTTCCCGGCATCACCGGCAACCAGCTGAGGCTGAAAACCAAGCTGCTCTATCGCCTGTGCATCATCCGTTATCGCCACCCCCTCATCCCTGCTCTTCCGCAGAGCATCGCGCAACATCCCCAAGCGGAACATCTGTGGCGTCAGGGCACGCCAGAGGCCGGCACGGTTCACTGTCTCGGAGATTGCTCCATCCACATCTGCACGCTTGATTGTATCCGAGAGTGGGGCGGCAAGGATTCCACCTACCGGATGTTCCCATAACCGCTCAACCATGGCCTTCAGATCACTCTCACTCAGGCAGGGTCGGGCCGCATCGTGGACAAGAACCCAGTCATCCTCAGAGGCGATATCAGAGAGCAGCTCCAGGGCATTGAGAACGGAGTCCGAGCGCTCTGCACCCCCTTCAGCCACCAGAATCTCTCGAGGATTGATCTCACCCCCCCACTCAATCTCCTGCCACCAGCGATCTTCCGGGGCAATGGCAACCACAACCCCCTGGATACGCTCCAGTGAGAGCAGACGGTTGATGCTGTGCTGTATGACCGGGATTCCGGATAGAGAGAGATACTGCTTGGGTCGATCCGCACCCATCCGCATGCCCACGCCAGCAGCGGGAACAACACCCCAGATCAACGGATCACCTTTTCGCATTGCCCCTCTCCATCAATTCCGGGACCGGAAAAAGCCCCACCAACCTCCTGTGGGGAACCCACAGTGGAGACAAAGATCTCTCCTGGCCTGATCATCCCGAGGTCATTCCTGGCGCGCTCCTCCAGTGCCTCCTTGCCGCTCTTGAGATCGACCACCTCAGCCCGCAGTTCACGATTACAGACCCTGAGGCGCTCATTCACCCTTTTCTGCTGGAGAATGGAGTGCTCCATCTCCAGGACCCATGGAATTCCCTTTTGCGAGAACCAGAGCTTGTATTGTAGTACCGCAATCAGTAACAGGAGTCCAGCAATCAACAGACGAATATTCATCGCCTGACAGCAGCTGTTAAGGAACCTCTGAACAGGTGAGCCATTTGCAAGACTCTAACCGGCGTGAGCACCACCCACAACGGCTCTTTGTTAACACTGAAATTCGGCATATAGATGACTATAAACCTCATTCCAGCGTCAAAAATAGCTCGTTGTGGGGCAGCGTCCCATCCGTCGATAGTTTTGCAAATGGCTCAGGTATGCGCGGTTTGCATTACCGTTCAGACTGTTCCCAGATGGGGAAGATTATAAAAAGCACCCATTCCGGCATACTGTGCCTCACCACCCAACTGCTCCTCAATACGGATCAGCTGGTTATATTTTGCAATACGGTCCGATCGTGAGAGGGATCCGGTCTTGATCTGGCCCGCACTGGTTGCCACAGCCAGATCCGCAATGGTTACATCCTCCGTCTCACCGGAACGGTGGGATACCACAGCTGTGTAGCCGGCATCCTTTGCCATCTGAATCGCAGCCAGTGTCTCCGTAAGGGTGCCGATCTGATTGACCTTGATCAGGATCGAGTTGGCAATCCCCTTCTCGATCCCCTCGTTCAGAATCGCGGTATTGGTCACGAAGAGATCATCCCCAACCAGCTGGATCTTGTCGCCCAGGCGTTCGGTCATCTGCTTCCATCCATCCCAGTCCCCCTCATCCAGCCCATCCTCAATGGTCAAAATGGGGTACTGATCCACCCAGCTCTCAAGCACATCAACCATTCCGGATGAGTCGAGCACCTTGCCCTCCGAGGCCAGATTGTATTTCCCATCCTGGTAGAACTCGGAGCTGGCCGCATCAATCCCGATAAAGATCTCACTGCCCGCCTTGAATCCAGCCCTCTCGACCGCCTCGAGAATCACCTCAATGGCCGCCTCGTTGGAGGAGAGGTTGGGGGCAAATCCACCCTCATCACCCACTGCCGTGTTCATTCCCTGCGCAGAGAGGACGCTCCTGAGCGCATGAAAAACCTCCGCACCGTAACGAACCGCCTCGGTTACCGAACCGGCACCGACCGGCAGGATCATGAACTCCTGCAGATCGATACTGTTGTCTGCATGCTCTCCACCGTTGATGATATTCATCATCGGTACCGGCATCTTGTACGGTGCATCCGGTGTCAGATACCGATAGAGAGGAACACCCTGCTCATTGGCTGCAGCATGTGCTGCTGCCATGGAGACCGCCAACAGCGCATTGGCACCAAGCCGCCCCTTGTTTGCAGTCCCATCCAGCTCAATCATGGTCTGATCAATCTCACTCTGGGCAGTCACATCCATACCCACCAGGGCATCACGAATCTCTCCATTGGCATTACCAACCGCCTTCAGCACCCCCTTTCCACCATAACGGGAGGCGTCACCATCACGCAGCTCTACCGCCTCTCGTGAACCTGTGGAGGCGCCGGATGGCACAGCCGCCCGCCCCACTGCACCGGAGGCGACAGCAACATCCACCTCAACCGTTGGGTTTCCGCGGGAGTCAACTATCTGACGTGCAACAATATTGGTTATCTCTGACATGGCAATCCTGTTTCTCTTTCAGTTGTCGTATTGAATTCGGTCCCCATGGTCTCCAGAGGGCACCTGCTGTTCTGTTATGGAGTTCGGCAGCTGGCTACTGCTCCTGCTCGGCAAACCCCAACCTCTTCACGTTTGAGTCAATGGCCATCAGTGTCTCCAGCAGCGGCTCCATCCTCTCCAGCGGCCAGGCATTAGGGCCATCGCTGAGCGCCTTGTCCGGATCCGGGTGGGTCTCCATAAAGAGCCCTGAGACACCCACCGCAACCGCAGCCCGCGCCAACACAGGAACAAACTCGCGCTGCCCGCCAGAGCTTCCCCCCTGCCCACCAGGCAACTGAACAGAGTGGGTTCCATCAAAAACCACCGGACATCCGGTCTCCCGCATCACCGCCAGGGAGCGCATGTCGGAGACCAGGTTGTTGTAGCCGAAGCTGGCTCCACGCTCACAGGCCATGATCTGTCCATTCCCCGTTGCCCTCGCCTTGTCGGTGACGTTGCGCATCTCCCATGGAGAGAGGAACTGTCCCTTCTTGATATTGACCGGCAGCCCCTGGCGCGCAACACTCTGAATAAAGTTGGTCTGACGACAGAGGAAGGCGGGGGTCTGCAACACATCCGCCACATCACTCACCTCATCCAGTGGGGTATCCTCATGAACATCTGTCAGGATCGATACCCCAATCTGCCCCTTGACCTCGGAGAGTATCTTCAATCCCTCCTCCATCCCCGGACCCCGGTAGCTCGACAGTGAGGTCCGGTTCGCCTTGTCGTAAGAGGATTTGTAGATAAAGTGGATTCCAAGGCGGTCGGTAATCTCTTTCAGCTTGCCCGCAGTCTCCAGCGCAAGTGCCCTGCTCTCAATTACACAGGGGCCGGCAATCAGGAACAGTGGTTGATCCAGTCCGACCTCAGCGCCACATAACTCCATAACGATCTCTCCTATCCCTGGCTCTGATGATACTGCAATGCGGCAGAGACGAAACCACTGAAGAGTGGATGCCCATCGCGTGGAGTAGAGGTAAATTCAGGGTGAAACTGGCAGGCGACAAACCAGGGGTGATCCTTTAGCTCCACCATCTCAACCAGCTCCCCATCAACCGAGCGGCCCGAGAAGATCATGCCGGCCTCCTCCAGCCTGGGAACCAGCTGGCTATTGACCTCATAACGGTGGCGGTGACGCTCCACAATCTGATCCTGCCCGTAAAGCGCTCTGACCAGAGAGCCTTCTGTCAATCGACACTCCTGCCCCCCAAGACGCATGGTCCCACCAAGATCGGAGCCCTCATCGCGCTGCTCGATGGAGCCATCGGCAGCAAGCCACTCGGTAACCAGTGCCACAACAGGATAGGGGGTATCCTGTTCAAATTCGGTACTGTGTGCCCCCTCCATCCTGGCCATGTGGCGGGCATACTCAATGACCGCAACCTGCATGCCGAGACAGATTCCCAGATAGGGGATCTTTCTCTCTCTGGCAAACTGAACGGCCGCAATCTTCCCCTCAACCCCGCGCTTGCCAAAGCCTCCCGGGACAAGGATGGCATCGAGGCCATCGAGACAGGAGATATCGCACTTCTCCAGCTCTTCCGAATCAAGATACTGGATCCTCACCTTGGTGTCCGTATGGATGCCCGCATGGATCAGCGCCTCCGAGAGGGACTTGTAGGCCTCTGTCAGGTCCATGTATTTGCCAACCATGCCAATGGTCACCTCGTGCTGAGGATTTTCCTGATGATAGACGACCCGCTCCCACTCGCTCAGGTCGGCCTCCGGAAGATCCATCCGGAACTTGTTGACAACGATCTCGTCCATCCCCTGCTGATGCAGCAGCATCGGGATCTGGTAGATGCTGCTCACATCGACAGCAGAGAAGACAGCCCGCTCCTCCACATTGGTGAAGAGGGCAATCTTCTTCTTCTCCCCCTCGGGCAGAGGGCGGTCGGAACGACAGATCAGAATATCGGGCTGGATACCGATACTTCTCAGCTCCTTGACCGAGTGCTGTGTTGGCTTGGTCTTCAGTTCACCGGCAACAGAGATCCAGGGCAGTAGCGTGAGATGGACAAAGAGGGCGCGCTCATGCCCCACCTCAAGACCCAGCTGACGAATCGCCTCCATAAAAGGGAGAGACTCGATATCACCTACTGTTCCGCCAATCTCAACCAGTGCAACATCCACATCTCCTGCACCGGCAATGATGGAGTGCTTGATCTCATCGGTCACATGGGGAATGGCCTGTACCGTTGCCCCCAGATAATCGCCCCGACGCTCCTTGCGCAGAACACTGTCGTAGATCTGGCCGGCAGTAAAATTGTTCTTCTTGGTCATCCGGGTGCGAATGAATCGCTCATAGTGACCCAAATCGAGATCTGTCTCTGCACCATCCTCTGTCACAAAGACCTCACCATGCTGAAAGGGGCTCATGGTTCCCGGATCAACATTCAGATAGGGGTCCAGTTTCATCATGGTCACCTTGAGACCCCGGGCCTCAAGAATTGCACCCAGGGATGCCGCTGCAATCCCTTTCCCAAGAGAGGAGACCACACCACCAGTAATAAAGATATATCTTGTCATAGAAGGATCCAGGGAGAGATCGTGAAGAGAGGCGGGAGCGATATTCTCATGGAGTGCCATTTTCGTTTTTTTGAGGGATGCTTTCAACCAGTAATCCGGTTTCCTCACCTTTTCCACCACCATTCAGCCCATTATCTCCTCCTGCCGCAAAGGGGGCAGAGACAAAATGCCCCACGACCTGGGCCAGCTCATCTCCGACAAAGAGCAGGGGGATTCGATCACGCTCCCATGGAGGGACTCCACGTTCTCGCAGGATGTTCTTCAGGGTTCGACGCTGCATGCTTCCGGGAGGCTGGCAGCGCTCCCCCCCAACCCGTGCTCGCACGGTGACCCGTTGCCCCTGGAGCAGCTCTCTCCTGATGCCTCCCCCGACAACAGGCAGCGCCCGAAGCCCAACCCTGAGCAGAGGCCACTGCAGTACCCCTTCCAGATCCCACTCCTCAACTACAGGGGGCGACACCTCCACTCTCTCCCCCAGCAGAAGATGGAGGGCACGCTGGAAACGACGTACCTCAACCACTGTCCCACTACGGTCTCTCCAGCGGACCAGTGGCTCCGCATCCGCGCGTCCGCCAATAACCTCCCGGATGATACGGCTCAGATGCGCCTCATCAGGCACACCTACCCCGTTCATCTCCATCCAGTGGCGGATCCGCAGCTTTGTCTTCACCTCAGGCTCACCGTCCCGCAGCTGAAGTGGATTGCCCCGGGAGGTATCGGCCATCAACTCACTGCCCCAGAGGTCGATCAGGGCAGCGGCCTCTGCACAGTGCCGCGCACTGCGGGAGAGTGTGGAGGGGGCAGCAGGCCAGCGCGCCTTGAGCAGTGGCAGGATCCTGTGGCGGATATAGTTCCTGTCGGCCAGGAGCTCCTGGTTGGTCGGATCCTCAACCCAGCTCAGCCCCTCCCGGATCGCAAACTCACGCAGTGACTGCTGCGAAAAGGGCAACAGCGGGCGCAGCAGCGCCCCCTGCTCCAGTATCTTTACGCAACCCATTGCGGAGAGCCCACGAGGGCCCGCCCCCCGCAGCGCCTGCAACAGAAACGTCTCTGCCTGATCCTCCTGATGGTGTGCCGTCAGCAGCCGGTCACCCACCCCCAGCTGCCCGTTCAGGGCGCGGTATCTTGCCTCTCTTGCAGACTCTTCGGGACTCTCTCCTGTTGCTGCTGATGCATCGACCGAAAGCAGCCGCAGGGGGACTTCGTGCTCCTGGCAGAACTTCCGGCAGTGGCCCTCCCACTGACGGGCCTCCGGCTGAAGCCCATGGTTGACATGAATTGCCTGCAGTTGTGAGTGGAGAACACCGCTGTCGCGTAGTTGCGAGAGCGCATGGAGCAGAACGGATGAGTCCATCCCTCCACTATAGGCAACATGAAGTGTCCCAGCGGCAGGATGGGCGTCCAGAAATGGTACCAGCAGATGAGGAGAGAACTCTCCGTTCACCGCTTTCGCCGAAACAGCTCTTGCAGGCTTGAGAGGTGCTTAATCTGCACAACCCATCCAGTACCTCACCCGGAAAATCCCACGAAATTAAAACGGCCTGAATTGCCGACAACTGCGTTGTGAAAATTTGAAATATAGGCATATCCCAGCATTTTTACGCCCTGTTCTCGACAATTTATGCTCGCCCTGATTTCGCGGGATTTACCATGCAAGGTACTTGTCAGCTGGAGGTGAAGTTTCCATAGCTCATCAGACGCTGATACCGACTCTCAAGCAGCTGCTCCTGGTCGGCTGACTGCAACTGCCCCAGCTGAATCAGCAGCTGGCTCTTGAGTGCTTCAGCGGCATCCGAGGGGTGGCGGTGTGCACCTCCCAATGGCTCCTGAACAATGGTATCAATCAGGGAGAGCTCCTTGAGCCTGGGGGCTGTCAGCCCCATCGCCTCTGCTGCATCGGAGGCCTTCTCCGCACTCTTCCAGAGAATCGAGGCACACCCCTCGGGCGAGATCACCGAGTAGGTGCTGTAGGACAGCATGTTGATCCTGTCCCCGACTCCAATGGCCAGTGCACCACCCGATCCCCCCTCACCGATCACGGTGCAGATAATGGGGGTGCGCAAGCGGGCCATCACAAACAGGTTTTTCGCAATTGCCTCACTCTGACCCCGCTCCTCCGCCCCCATTCCGGGATATGCCCCGGGTGTGTCGATAAAGGTAAGAATTGGCAAACCGAAACGCTCTGCAAGACGCATCACCCGCAGTGCCTTGCGGTACCCCTCTGGGCGGGGCATTCCAAAGTTTCGCTCCACCTTCTCCTTGGTGTCTCTCCCCTTCTGGTGACCAATAACAACCACCGGATGCCCATCCAGACGTGCCATCCCACAGACCAGTGCAGCGTCATCGGAATAGGCACGGTCACCATGCAGTTCATGAAAGTCGGTAAAGATATGATTAATGTAGTCCATGGTATATGGACGTTGCGGATGACGAGCCAGCTGTGAGATCTGCCAGGAGGTGAGCGAGGAGAAGATTGAACGGGTCAACTCCTGACTCTTCTCCTCCAGTCTGGTAATTTCATCACTGATATTGAGGTCACTATCGTCCCCCACATAGCGCAACTCCTCTATCTTTGCCTCCAGTTCGGCAATGGGCTGTTCAAAATCCAGAAAATTCAGATTCATAGTCGGGCCAGCATTTTTCCTGTGATCAGATGTCCTTGGTATTGGCGATACTATACCGTAAAAGAGAGAGATCCCCTAACCGTAATCAGGCTGCACACTCTCCTTTCCAAGCTGCTCTCTGAGGCGACGAAACAGTATCTCGCTGGGCTGCACATTCCACTCTGCACCGAGATCCATCCTTGCAACTGCCCTGGCCTGACGGTAATGAATCTGAACAGGGCAATTCCCCTCGCTAAAGGGTTTCAGCAAATCCACCAGCCCATCCACCGGGTTACCGTTCATCTGCCCCTCATCAAGCCGGATAATCAGCCGTTTCATATAGCTGGCCCTTGCCCCGTCAAGGCTCCATAACTCCTCGACATTCATCCTCAGACCACCACTGTAATCGTCCTCCGTCACTGTCCCCCTGACAACCAGAATGGCATCCTTCTCCAGTAGATGGCGATACTTCTCGTAGGATTCGGCAAAGAGCGTCATCTCGATTCTTCCCGTACGATCATCCAGGGTCAGTATCGCCAGCGGCTTTCCGGTTCGGGTCTTGACCACCCGCATGGAGATCATCAATCCAGCCAGTGTTACCGGCTTGTCACGATCAGAGACCAGACTGTTGATACGCTGCGTGGTGATGTGGTCCAGCTCCTCCTCATACTGGTCAATCGGATGGCCGGTCAGATAGAGCCCCAGGGTATCCCTCTCTCCGGTCAGGCGCTCATCCTCTGACCAGGGGGCAGCAGTCTGGTAATTGGACTCAACAGCAACCCCACCGCTCTCTTCTCCACCAAAAAGATCCCCCTGTCCCCGCTCCAGATCACGTACATGCTGCTCCGCGCTCCTCATTGCATTCGACAGGGACTCCAGGAGCGTGGAGCGTGCATCCGATGAGGGGATCCCGGGCAGGGTCGGTGCGATCTCATCCAGTGCACCGGCACGAATCAGGGATTCCAATACCCGCTTGTTGGCCTTGCGCAGATCCACACGACGACAAAAATCAAAGAGATCCTCAAATACCCCGCTCTGCCCCCGCTCCTCGATAATACCCTCAATCGCCGCCTCACCAACCCCCTTGATGGCACCCAGCCCATAGACCACAGTGGCGCCATCATCCACAGTAAAGCGGAATTGGCTCTGGTTGATGCTGGGCGGGTGGACCTCGAGATCCATCACCCTGCACTCCTCGATCAGGGTGACCACCTTGTCCGTATTGTCCATATCCGCCGAAAGCACCGCCGCCATGAAGGGGGCTGGATAGTGGGCCTTGAGCCATGCGGTCTGATAGGAGACCAGTGCGTAGGCCGCCGAGTGGGATTTGTTGAAACCATAGCCTGCAAACTTCTCTACAAGATCAAAGATCTTCATCGCCAGCTTGCTGTCAATTCCGTTGTCCACCGCACCCTGCTCAAAGATGGAGCGCTGCTTGGCCATCTCCTCCGGTTTCTTCTTGCCCATTGCCCGGCGCAACAGATCCGCCCCACCGAGTGAATAACCAGCCAGAACCTGGGCAATCTGCATCACCTGCTCCTGATAGAGGATCACTCCATAGGTTGGTTCCAGAATGGTCTTAAGGGACTCGTGCTGATACTTGCGGTCCGGATAGGAGATCACCTCACGACCATGCTTGCGATCAATGAAGTTCTCCACCATTCCGGACTCCAGAGGACCCGGGCGATAGAGTGCCACCAGCGCAACAATATCCTCGAAGGTATCAGGCTGCAGCTTACCGATCAGCTCCTTCATCCCAGAGGACTCCAGCTGGAATACCGCCGTGGTCTGACAGGCCTGCAGCAGGGCAAAGGCCTTCTCATCGGCCATATTGATCTTGTCGATCTCGAGGGCCACCTCACCCTCTGTTGCACGCCGGGCATTGATCATCTCAACGGCCCAGTCGATGATGGTCAGCGTACGCAGGCCAAGGAAGTCGAACTTCACCAGCCCCACCGCCTCAACATCATCCTTGTCAAACTGGGTAACCAGACCGGAACCGCTCTCTTCACAGTAGACCGGGGTGAAGTCATTCAGGTCAGAGGGAGAGATCACCACGCCACCGGCATGTTTTCCGGCATTTCTGGCAACCCCCTCCAGCGAGCGAGCCAGATCAATCAGTTCTCTGACCTCCTCCTCGCTGTCGTAACGCTCTCTCAACTCATCGGACTCATCAAGCGCCTTCTCCAGGGTCATCTTGAGGTCAAAGGGGATCAGTTTTGCAATACGATCCACCATCCCATAGGGGTGGCCCAGCACCCGTCCAACATCGCGCACCACGGCCTTTGCATTCATCCGACCATAGGTGATGATCTGCGAAACCCGATCGACCCCATAGGTCTCAGCAACATAGTGGATCACCTCATCCCGGCGATCCATGCAGAAATCGATATCAAAGTCCGGCATGGAGATACGTTCCGGATTGAGGAAACGCTCAAACAGCAACTCATGTTCCAGCGGATCCAGATCGGTAATCTTCAGCACATAGGCCACCAGCGACCCCGCTCCGGAACCACGCCCGGGCCCAACCGGAATTCCCTGCTCCTTGGACCAGCGGATAAAGTCGGCAACGATCAGGAAGTATCCCGGAAAACCCATTCCATTGATCACCTCCAGCTCGATCCTCAACCGCTCATCATAGGGGGCACGTCTAGCCGCAATGAGCTCCGGCTTGAGAAACTGCTGTTGCAGGCGCCACTCCAGCCCCTGCTCAGACTCCTGCTGCAGAAACTGACCGATGGTCAGCCCCTCCGGAATGGGGAAATCGGGCAGGTAGTTCTTGCCCAGAGACAACTGAACATTGCAGCGGCGAGCGATCTCCACACTGTTCTCAATCGCCTCTGGAAGATCCTTAAAGAGGATCTCCATCTCCTCAGCAGTGCGCAGGTACTGCTGGGGAGAGAAATGCTTCGGACGACGGGGATCATCCAGAACCCTGCCATCATGGATGCAGACCCGCGCCTCATGGGCGTCAAATTCCTGATGCTGCAGAAAATGGACATCATTGGTCGCCACAACCGGAACTCCAAACTGTTCGGCCAGGGCAACAGCTGCATGGTTCCAGTTCTCGTCACCACTGCGTGCCGTACGCTGCAACTCCAGATAGTAGCGATCCGGAAAGAGCGTCATCCACTCCTGCAGCCGCTCGACTGCCTCCTCCTCTTCATTGGCCAGCAGCGCCTGTCCAACATCTCCGCTACGCCCTCCCGAGAGGGCAATCAGCCCATCCGTGGCTCCATGGAACCACGCACGCTCTAGCTGGGGCACACCACGGTGCTGCCCATCAAGATAGGCTCTGGAGATCAGCTGCTTCAGATTCCGGAACCCCTGCTCATTCTGGGCAAGCAGAACCAGTCGGGACTCTGCACCACTCTCCGACAGGGAGCGCAGGCGAATCTCGGCACCAATAATCGGCTTGATGGCTGCAGCTGTTGCTGCCCTGAAAAACTTCACCGTTGCAAACAGGTTCCCCAGGTCGGTAATGGCGACCGCATGCATCCCTGCCGTTTTCACTGCATCCATCAGTGGAGCAATACGAACCACTCCATTCTCCATCGAGTATTCGGTATGGACTCTCAGGTGAACGAAGGACATCTACTTTTCCACGATTGTCCGAACCGGGCGAAATGAACGGCGATGCTGCTCCAGCACCCCATGCTGCTGCAGCGCCTGCAGGTGCTCCCGGGTGGGGTACCCCTTGTGACGATCAAATCCATACTCGGGGTGCTGCTGGTGCAGATCCAGCATCATCCGGTCCCGTTCTACCTTGGCAAGGATGGATGCGGCACTGATGGATTCAACCTTGCTGTCTCCCTTCACAACCGCCTCTGCCGGAACCCCAAGGGCATCCGGTATGCGGTTTCCATCAATCAGCGCCCTGGAGACCCTGCATGAAAGCTGCTCCAGAGCACGCCGCATGGCCAGCAGTGAGGCCTGCAGTATGTTGATCTCGTCGATCTCCCGGTGTGTGGCCTCGGCGACGGCCCACCCTGTTGCACACTCTCTAATCTCCAGCGCCAGTCTCTCCCTCCGTTTTGGGCTCAGCCTCTTGGAATCGGCAAGGCCAACAATACCGTGATCCTCAGGCAGGACCACTGCCGCTGCAACCACAGAGCCAATCAGTGGCCCCCGACCCACCTCATCAATACCCGCAATCTGCTCACTCATGACACGCCCTGTCGATTGGCATCGAACAGCTCCTCAACCCAGTCCGCAAGGTTTGAGGCGGCATTCCCGCTCCCCAGTCTCTCTCTAACTGCATGCAGCCCGGAGAGCATCCGCCTCCTCACCTCACCATCCTCCAACACTCCACCAAGATGGGATGCAATTCTCTCTGCAGAGAGATCATCCTGCAGCAGCTCCGGGACAACACGCTCTCCGGCAACAATATTGACCAGTGATATATAGGGAATCCTGACCAGCTTTTCCAGAATCCAGTAACTCAATGGTGAGGTTCTGTAGATCACCACCATTGGCCTGTTCAACAGTGCCATCTCCAGTGTCACAGTACCCGAAACCGATACGACAGCATCACAAGCCAGTATTGCTGTATGGGGTTCTCCAGTCACGACCGTAAGTGGCAGGGTGTCGGCCATCTCCTCAGCCCGGAAAAAGAGCTCGCTCGAGAGCTCCGGCGCACGAGAGAGGAGAAACTGCAACCCCGGATTCTGTTGTGACATCTGTTGTGCAGTTAACAGTAGCTCATCCAGCACCTGTGAAACCTCACTGGAGCGGCTCCCGGGAAAGAGGCCAACCGTTTTCCTCCCGGGGTCGATTCCAAGCCGCTCTCTTGCCTCTTCGTGGGTAAGGTCCGAGAGCACCTTTCCCACCAGCGGGTGGCCCACATAACGAACCGAAACCCCGGCATCGGCATAGTAGGGAACCTCAAATGGAAAGATCACTGCCATGTGGTCCACACGCTGTGCAATCTTGCGAATTCTCCCGCTTCTCCATGCCCAGACCTGTGGGCTGATATAGAAGAGAACCGGTATGCCCAGCCGCCTGGCAGTTTTTGCCAGCAGGAGATTAAACCCCGGATAGTCGACCAGTAGCAGAAGATCCGGTGGTCTGTCGCGCAACTCTCTGCGCACTCTTCCGAGCACACCATAGAGAAACGGGAAGTGGCGAAGCACCTCAACAATCCCCATGACCGCCATCTTCTCCATCGGCACCATCACCTCACAGCCGGCCGCCTCGGATCTTGGACCCGCGATCCCATAAAACCGTGTGGCTTGAGTTCGTTGCCCCATCTCCCTGATCAGGCTTGAGAGATGCAGGTCTCCTGATGGCTCCCCGGCAACCACCATCACCCGATGAGGCTGCAAGCTGGTGACACGATGATCAGAACACACTACGGATTACATCTGTGATCTCCGCCACCCTCTCATCTTCCAGCTCTGGATAGATAGGCAGAGAGAGGCACTGGGAGGCTACCTGCTCGGTCACTGGCAGAGAGAGCCCCTTGCAGCTCTCGGAAAAGACCTCCTGCTGGTGCAGAGGAACCGGATAGTAGATTGCATGTCCGATCTCCGCACTGGCCAGTGCCTCCATGATCTTTTCGCGCTGCTCGGAGAGCAGGGTGTACTGGTGGTAGACATGGTGCCCAATCCCATCCTCATGGGGGATCCCGACGGGGAGTCCCTCCAGACCTGCGGCATAGGCCCTGGCAACCCGTCTGCGATGCTGGTTGTACTCATCAATCAACGGCAGCTTTGCCCTCAAGACGACCGCCTGCAGTTCATCAAGGCGGCTGTTGAAGCCAATCTCGGAGTGGTAGTAGCGCACCTTGCTGCCATGATTTCTCAGACTCCTCAGTTGCTCTGCAATCTCTGCGGAGTTGGTGGTCACAAGGCCGCCATCACCATAGCATCCCAGATTCTTGCTGGGGAAGAAGCTGAAACACCCCGTATCCCCAAAGGCACCCGTCTGCACCGGCCCACTGGCTGTCTCAATGGTTGCCCCGAAAGATTGTGCACAATCCTCTACCACACGGATATTGTGCTGATCACATAATGTCATCAACGCTGGCATATCGACTGGCTGGCCAAACAGGTGAACCGGTATCACGGCTCTGGTCCTGGGGGTGATTGCCGCCTCAACAGCATTGAGATCAATGTTGAAGGTTTGGGGATCAATATCGACAAATACGGGGGTGGCCCCAACATAGTCAATCGCCTCGGCAGTGGCAATAAAGGTAAACGGGGTGGTAATCACCTCATCCCCCTCTCCCACTCCTGCTGCAACCAGTGCCAGGTGTAGGGCATCGGTACCACTGGCAACACCTACCGCATGCTCCACGCCGAGATAACCAGCCGCCTCACTCTCAAACGCCTGAACATTGGGCCCCAATACAAACTGGGTTGCCTCGAGTGCAGCCAGCATCGCCGGCTCCAGTGTTGGCTTCAGCACCTGATACTGCGCCTTGAGGTCTACCATCGGTATCATCACGAATCTCCTTTATGCTCTCTGCCCACTGAGAGTGGTCGATTGATAATCTCCTCGTTGATTCTCAGTGCCGTCTCCAGCGCCCGTTTCCCCTCCTCACCACGCACCAGCGGACGCTCTCCACTCTGGATCGAGTGGAGAAATGCCTTGATCTCCTCCATCAGCGCATCACCACTCTCAAAGGTTGAGAGATCGGCCTGGACAGCACTGAGATCACCAATCTGTTCACTGTAATCCCCCTTATGGTAGACCGCCAGAGTCCTCTCCTGAAAATCCACCACAATGTAGGCATTCTGCTGGAAGACCCTCATCTTGCGCTCGCTCTTGGTGCTCACCCGACTGGCAGTTACATTGGCAACACAGCCATTCTCGAACTCGACCCGGGCATTGGAGATATCGGTCTCATCCGTCAATACCGGGACCCCGATCGGGGAAATCCTGCGAATGGGGGAGTTCACCAGCTCCTGTATGATATCGATATCGTGGATCATCAGATCCAGGATCACACTCACATCCGCACCCCTGGGGTTGAATGGTGCCAGGCGATGTGACTCGATAAAGAGCGGCTCCTCCAGCACTGAAGAGAGTGCCTGTACCGCAGGGTTGAAACGCTCCAGATGCCCCACCTGCAGCAGTGCCCCGCTTTTCTCTCCCCTCTCAATCAACTCCTCCGCCTGCTCTACGGTAACGGTTATCGGTTTCTCCAACAACACATGAATGCCATGGTCGAGAAAGAAACCGGCCACCTCATGGTGCAACTGGGTTGGAACCACAATGCTGACTGCATCCACCTCACCCACCAGCGTTGTGTAGTCCTCCACCCAGCGGGTATTGAGCTCATCAGCGACCCGCTCCCCCTGCTCCCGGTTGATCTCCGCAATCGCAACGAGATCACTGCTCTCCAGCGTGGCATATTTCTGTGCGTGGAAACGGCCAAGGTAACCGGTTCCAATAACTGCTGCTCTGATCTTCTTCATGCTTTTATCCACCACCTCGAATAATGCCCGCTTTGCTATCCCGATGCTGCTGCACAAAGTCCAGCAAGGGGCTCAGCTCCTGGTGCTCCTCTGCCATTACAGTAATTTTTTCAACCACCTCATCCAGTGGCTGGTGCCCACGGAAGAGCAGCTTGTAGACCCTCTTCATCGCCTGCAGCGACTCCCTTCCAAACCCATTGCGCCGGAGGCCCACCATATTGAGATTGACAGGGCGGGCAAGGTTTCCAGAGATCAGCAGATAGGGGGGGATGTTCTTGTTGATTGCACTCCCCATGGTGGAGAAGACATAGGGTCCAATCGTCAGGAACTGGCTCACCAGGGTAAAGCCGCCAAGAATTGCATGGTCATGGATCGTGACGTGACCTGCCAGTGAGGCGTTGTTCACCAAAACAACGTGGTTATGGATGATACAGTCATGGGCGATATGTACATAGGCCATAATCAGGTTGTGGTTGCCAACCCGGGTGACCCCTCCGCCACCGACCGTTCCACGATTTACCGTACAGGACTCCCGGAAGGTGTTGTCATCACCAATCTCCAGCCGGGTGGGTTCCCCCTTGTACTTCAGATCCTGGGGTGCCTCACCGATCGAGGCAAACTGAAAGAAGTGGTTCCTCTCACCGATGGCTGTGGGCCCCTTGATCACCACATGTGACTCCACCCGAGTCCCGGCACCGATAGTGACATCAGCACCGATGATCGAATAGGGACCAATCTCTACATCGTCAGCAATATTCGCCGATTCATCAATAATTGCTGTAGGGTGAATCACGCATCAAGCTCTTTTTCGGCACACATCAGGTTGGCACTGGCAACGACCTCGCCATTGACACTGGCCACCCCCTTGAACTTCCAGACATCCCGGATTCGACGTTCCAGTTCCACCTCCAGGATCAGCTGGTCGCCCGGCTCAACCGGCTTGCGGAAACGTGCCTTGTCGATACCGACAAAGTAGTAGAGGGAGTTGTCGGTAGGGAGATCCCCGGTGGTCTTGAAGGAGAGAATCCCGGTTGCCTGCGCCAGGGCCTCCATGATCAGGACCCCCGGCATTACTGGAACATGTGGGAAATGGCCCTGAAAGAAGGGCTCATTGATGGTCACATTCTTCATCGCACGCAGACTCTTCCCCGACTCAAAATCGAGCACTCGATCTACCAGCAGAAAGGGGTAACGGTGTGGAAGGTGTCTCATCACCTCATTGATATCCATTTGGGTCATTATCCTCTCTCCTTCACTATTCCTGACTATTCTCTTGAGCAGTGAGCCGTTCACCAAACTCACCCACCCTCTTCTCCAGAGCTCGCAATCGCTGCATCGACTCATTCAGCTTTCTGAACTGCACAATATTTCTGCGCCACTTCCGGTTGGGGTCTGCTGGTGTTGCCGAGGAGTAGAGTCCCGGCTTGTCAATGGAGCGGGTAATCAGTGTCCGTGCAGTACAGTGTGTGCCGGCCACAATCTCCAGATGGCCGACAATTCCAGCCTGACCACCAAATGTGCAGCCTGCACCAACCACAGTACTGCCCGCAATCCCAACCATTGCTGCCATCGCACTATCCTCTCCAATCCGGACATTATGTGCAATGTGAACCAGGTTATCGATCTTTACCCCATCTCCAATAACCGTATCCTCCAGAGCACCTCGATCAATGGTGCTGTTTGCACCAATCTCAACACGGTCACCAACAACCACCCGGCCCAGTTGCGGAATCTTGACCCAGTGCCCCTTCTCATTGGCAAAACCAAAACCGTCACTCCCCAGTACCGCACCAGGATGGATAATACACTCCTCCCCCACCACGGTTCCCGCCATCAATGTCACATTGGCCATCAGGCGACTCCCCCTCCCAACGCTGCACCCCTCTCCAATCACTGACCCAGGGCCGATATAGACGGACTCACCAACCTCTGCATCCGCCATCACCACACACTGAGGCCCTACCCATCCACCATCCGCCACAGTGGCAGACTCATCAACCACCGCTGTTGAGTCAACCCCACTTTGATTACAAGCGAATGGATAGAGAATTGAGGTCGCCTTTGCATATCCCAGATAGGGATCCTCCATCAGCAGCCGGTTCCCACTGAATCGATCCTGCTGATCCGGATGCATGATGACCGCACTGGCACCCGTTGAGGAGAGTTGGGGGCTGAATTTTCCCGAGGAGAGGAATGAAAGCGCCCCTCTTGCTGCACTGTGTAGTGGTGCCAACCCCTCAATCTGGCACTCTGGATCTCCCAGAAGTTCTGCCCCGATTGACTCTGCCAGTTTCCCCAGTTGGATCCCCATTGAGCGTAACATTCAATCAGGGAGTCTCTGCAGCGCTATTATTGTCACTCTGTTGAGGAAGTGCCTTCAGGGCATTCAGCACCTTGAGAGAGATGTCTGCAGCAGGGGAGGCAAAGATCACAGACTCATTCACAATCAGATCAAACTGCTCCTCCCTCGCAATCTGATCAATCGTCCGGTAGACCAGCCGCTGCAGCTTCTGAAGCTCCTCGGCCTGAGCAATCCGGAGATCCTCTCCATACTCCTCATCCATCAGTTTCAGCTCACTGCTACAGGAGCGAATCTTGCGGAGTTTTTTCTGCTGCTGCTGTTTGCTCAGGGCTGAGGCCTCACGCTCCAGCTCCTCCTCCATCTTCTTGCACCCCTTCTGAAAATCGAGAATCTCCGCCTTCCTCTCCCCAAAAGCTGCCTCCAGACGCCGGGTTGCGGCCTCAGCCTGAGGCACCTTCTGCAGTAGCAGATTGATGTTCACAAACCCAATCTTGCTCCCCTCGGCATGAACCCCGGTGGCTGCAAAAAGCAGCCCCCACAGCGCTATAGTTGCTCTTCTCATCTCTATCCCCTGCTCCCTACACTAGAACATTTTGCCCATCATGAACTGGAAAGACTCCAGGTCATCACCAGACTCCTCCTTCAGTGGTGTCGCCCAGCTGAAGCTCAATGGCCCAACTGGTGAGAGCCATTTTGCCGTCACCCCGACGGAGGCTCTAAGCTCACTACCGAGATCACTCGCCTTTTTGGCCACCGTCCCCACATCTACAAAACCACTGACTCTTGTCGATTTCAGCTCCTCAAGATAGGGGACCGGGAGGATCAGCTCGGCATTGAAAACCCCCTTGAGATCCCCACCTACCGCATCCCCAGAGGAATCAACAGGACCAATCGAGTTCCCCTTGAAACCGCGGACAGAGCCCTCACCACCGGTATAGTAACGGTTAAAGAATGGCAGTGAGTTCTGGTCCCCGTAACCATCGCCCACACCGATATCTCCCTTCAGCAACATCGTATACTCTTCAGCAATGGGATAGAAGAAATCGTGTCGGTATCCCACCTTGTAGTACTCGATACCCCCCGGTATCCCCATCTCTGCCTGAAAACGCTGGTAACTCCCCTGATCCGGGAAGATGGCACGGTTGCGACTGTCCTTGCTCCAGCTTGCCGTCAGCTCCAGCACATTGAATGAGCTCCCCTCTGCCGTCAGGAAGGCATCACAGTCACTGTTTGTTGATGAGGTCCCACAGGTTGTACCCTTCATGAACTGTGGCTCAAAACCGA
>CAYFMF010000001.1:0-14135 GCA_964344135.1 uncultured Piscirickettsiaceae bacterium | reverse complement strand
CACCTCATAATTCAGCTCCACCTGATCCGTGGTTCCCGCAACCGGCACGGTCTCTACCGTAACATCCTCAAAGTAACCCAGCTTGCGTATGCGGGTCTGGGAGCGCTCCACCTCCTGATTGGAGAAGCGACTCCCCTCATACTGACGCATCTCGCGGCGAATCACCAGATCCTGGGTTTTGGTATTCCCCAGAATATTGACTCGACCCACATAGACGCGGTTCCCGGGGTCGACAAAGAAGGTCAGATTCACCAGATGATTCTCTTCATCCAGCTCCGGAATCACATTGATATTGGCAAAGGCGTATCCATCCTCACCCAACCGGTTGGTCAGGGCATCATTAACCTCAACGACCCTTTTGCGCGAAAATACCTCCCCCTCACTCAGGGATATCAGCCCCTGCAACTCCTCTCGCGGCAGCACCATCTTTCCATCCAGCTCAACACTGCCCAACATGAACTTCCCACCCTCACTCATGTTGATGGTGATATAGATCTCCTGTCGATCCGGGGTGATCGATACCTGTGCGGAGTTGATCTCAAAATTGATGTAGCCACGATCCAGATACCAGGAGCGGAGCGTCTCCAGATCTCCGGCCAGCTTCTGCCGGGAATAGCGATCACTTTTGGTCAGAAAGGAGAGCCATCCACCCGTATTGAGCTGAAACAGGTCTCTCAGCTCATCGGTCTCGTATGCCTGGTTGCCGATCAGGGTGATCTGGCGAATACGGGCACTCTCCCCCTCACTGAGCTGGATCCGTACCGCAGAGCGATTACGCTCCAGGGGGGTGATGGTTGTCTCGATCTCGACCCCGTAGCGCCCCATCCCCAGATATTGACGACGCAGCTCGGCCTCAATCTTGTCCAGTAGCGCCCGATCGAGGACACGCCCCTCCGTCAGACCAATCCCCTTCAGCCCCTCCCTGAGCTGTTCGGTCTTGATCACCTTGTTCCCCTCAATCGTGATATCGGCGATTGCTGGCCGCTCGATCACTGAGACCAGGAGCACCCTCCCCTCCTGCTCCAGGCGTACATCCTTGAAGAAACCGGTTTTGAAGAGTGACTTGATTGCAGCAGCCGAGTTGCGCGAGGTCAACTCATCTCCAACCTTCAATGGCAGATAGTTGAAGACCGTTCCGGCGGCAATCCGCTGCAGCCCCTCAACCCGAATATCCTCAATTACAAATGGCTCAAAAGCCCATGTCTGAGAGGCGAAAAGCGTTAATAAGAGAGAAAAAACAAAACGTTTTATCATTATGGCAAATAGTCGGCAGTTCACAGTAAACGGAGAAGATCATTGTATAGCGCCAGTGACATCAATCCAAGAATAAATGCAATCCCGATCCGCTGCCCAACAACCATTGCACTCTCGGAGAGTGGCTCACCCCGCACCCACTCCAGAAGGTAATAGAACAGGTGTCCTCCATCCAGTATCGGTACAGGCAACAGGTTCAGCACACCCAGGCTGACACTGACCAGCCCCAGAAAGGAGAGAAATGGAACCACCCCACTCTCCATCGAGCTTCCTGCGTAACGGGCGATACTGATCGGTCCGCTCAACCCATCCGTCGAGGTGGATCCAACCACCATTCGCCCCATCACCTGCAAGGTCATGGAGGTCATCTCCCAGGTCTTGCTGGCACCACGCAGCAACGCATCAAGCGGCCCGTATTGAACCTCCCGGAAAAATGTACTGCGATACTGGGCAAGCTCAACCGAGGCACCAATTCTGCCAATGGTCTTGCCCTCTGCAACAACTGCTGCCGGTGTTACCTCCAGCGGAAACACCACACCATCACGCTCTATCCTCAGCTGCAGACGCTGTTCAGGACTCTCCTGTATCCACTCCACCCACTCCTGCCAGGAGTGAACCTCCTCTCCCTCCACACTCAACACCAGATCTCCAGACTCAAGCCCGGCCTCTTCAGCGGCCCCTCCCGGGATCAACTCCCCCACCCTTGGAGGAAGCAGTGGGCGTGCCATGGAAAACCCCAACTGCTCCAGCAGCTCCAGACCCTCCGGAATCTCTTCGCCAAATGGATTCTCCAGCCGGTAGTGTCGATCCACCCCCGAACTGGCACGTGCATCAAGTGTGACCTGCTCCCCCAATACCACTGCACCAAGGATCTCCTCCAGTGCCTGCTGCCAGATTCTAACCGGCTTGCCGTTGACGGAGAGAATCTCATCCCCCGGCTCTACCCCTGCTGCCGCGGAGGGAGAGCCCTCCATAACATCTCCGACAATGGGCTTCATCCCGCTGACACCCACCATCTGGACCGCAGCAAAGGCAAAGAGGGCAAAGATAAAATTGAAGAGGGGACCAGCCGCCACAATTGCGACCCGGGCAGGCAACGACTGCTGATCAAACGAGCGGGATCTCTCTGCCTCAGGAACCTCTTCATCTCCCCCCTCACCCAGCATCTTGACATATCCGCCCAGAGGCAGCGCAGCAATCACATACTCCGTCCCATCCTTCTGCCCCTCCCATTTCCATAGCGGCCGCCCAAACCCCACGGAGAAGCGCAGCACCTTGACTCCAACTCGACGTGCCACCCAGAAGTGGCCGAATTCATGGACGGTTACCAAAATACCAATCGCCACGATAAAGGCGAGGAGCGCATAGAGACCAGAACCCATTAATGGACACTCCTGACAAATCCGATAGCCAGATCGCGCGCATCACGATCAATGGAGAAGAGCTGATCCAGATCAACCACCTGCTCAATTGAGACAGCACCCAGTGTCTGCTCGATCACCTCCGCAATCTCCATATATCCTATTTTCCCTTCGAGAAATGCATCAACAGCAACCTCGTTGGCTGCATTCAGCACTGTTGTTGCGCTACCCCCCTCTCTCATCGCCTCAATGGAGAGCCTTAGACATGGGTAGCGGTCGAGGTCAGGCTGTTCAAAATCGAGCCGTGCCACATCAAACAGATCCAGCTCCTCTACCCCCGAGACCATTCTCTCCGGCCAGCCCAGCGCATGGGCGATCGGTGTTCTCATATCGGGATTTCCCATCTGCGCCAGAACCGATCCATCGCTGTATTGCACCATCGAGTGGATGATACTCTGTGGGTGAATCACCACCCGAACCTGTTCCGGTGTTGCACCAAACAGCCAGCAGGCCTCAATAAATTCCAGCCCCTTGTTCATCATGGTTGCAGAGTCAACCGAGATCTTTCTCCCCATGCTCCAGTTGGGGTGGGCAACCGCCTCCTCAGGCAGTACCGAGCCGAGCGTCTCAATCGGGCGTTGACGAAAGGGGCCTCCCGACCCGGTCAGAAGGATTCTGGTAACCCCCTCCGGGAAATCACCCAACCCCCCCTGCTGCGGCAGACACTGGAAGATCGCATTATGCTCGCTATCGATGGGGAGCAGCTCCGCACCACTCCTGCTCACCTCTCTCATGAAGAGGTGCCCTGCCATTACAAGAGACTCCTTGTTGGCCAGCAATACCCTTTTTCCCGCACGGACCGCTGCCAGCGTTGGTCGCAGACCTGCTGCACCCACAATCGCAGCCATCACCTGATCCACTGCCGGGTCGGATGCCACCTGCTCCATCCCCTCGACTCCGGAGAGGACAACCGTATCCGGGCTGATCGATTTGAGCTGCTGCTCCAGCCGTTCCGCCCGCTCTGGCGCGGTAACCACTGCGTAGTCGGGATAAAACTGCCCGCACAGCTCTGTCAGGCGGTCGATCTGGGAGTGGGCTGTCAATGCAACCACACGGTAACGGTCGGGGTGGCGGGCAATCACATCCAGTGTACTCCTGCCAATAGAGCCCGTTGCCCCCAATATGGCAACTCCCTGCTGCCCTCTTCCGTCCATCAGAACCCTCCAGAGATCAGCAGCAGATAGAGGAAGATGGGTGCGGCAGCGGTGAGACTGTCCACCCGATCCAGAATTCCCCCATGCCCGGGGATCAGATTGCCGCTATCCTTGATCCCTGCAGTACGCTTGTAGGCACTCTCCACCAGATCACCGACAATCGAAAACAGCACCACTCCAGCCATGGAGAGGAGAAACAGTGGAACCCCCAGGGTAGACCACCCCATCAGGTGATAGGCCGCAGCCGCAACCAGCAGGGAGAACGCGACCCCTCCGGCCACCCCCTCAATACTCTTCTTTGGGCTCACATTGGGGGCCAATCTTCTCTCTCCGAAGCGCCTCCCCACCAGATAGGCGCCAATATCTGCACTCCATATCAGGAGCAACAGAACCAGCAGCAATGCAACCCCCTGCTCCTGTCGGTGAATCAACTCAATGGAGCGCCAGGCGGGAATCAGTATGACCACACCCGCCAGGTGACACGCAACAGTGCTGAAGAGCCACCCTGTCTTCTCGGGGAAACGCCACAACCAGAGAAGGGCGCCCCCCCACCAGAAGAGTGCAACCCAGAGCAGCCAGCCAACCGACAGAAAGCGGCTGACATAGAACAGCACCAGGAGCAGTGCCACGTACCCCAGATGGGGCCAGAGTCGGAGCTGCCCAGAGAGTCGCCCCCACTCCCATGCTGCCGGCAGAAGCAGGAGTGCCAGCAGAATCGAGAAGCCATCCCCCTCAAGAAAGAGAATGGCCAGAAGCAGCAGTGGCCCAAGAATCAGGGCACTGATGGTTCGCTGCACAAAGGATGAAAGTGCCACTAGCGCCCCTCCTGAAGCTGATCACCGGTACGCCCAAATCGGCGCTGCCGTCCCCCAAAGGAGGAGATCGCATGCTCCAGGGCCGCGCGATCAAACTCCGGCCAGAACAGATCGGTAAAATAGAGCTCACAATAGGCCATCTGCCAGAGAAGAAAGTTGCTCACCCGCTGCTCTCCACCTGTGCGGATAAACAGCTCGGGCTCCGGCAGGTCACTCAGGGTGATCCTCCGCTGCAACATCTCCTCTGTAACCTGCTCCGGCTCAACCGTGCCATCAGCCACCTCCCGACAGAGCTGACGCACAGCCTGTGTGATATCCCAGCGCCCCCCGTAGTTTGCAGCAATATTGAGTGACAGTTTGCTGTTCTCCCGGGTCAGTGCCTCTGCATCTGATATTGCGCGCTGGAGTTTTTCGGAAAACCGGCTCTTGTCACCAATAACACGAAGACGAATTCCGTTCTTGTGGAGGCGCTTGACCTCCCTCTTCAGTGAGGAGAGAAAGAGATCCATCAGAAAGGAGACCTCCTCCTCGGGCCGTTTCCAGTTCTCGGTGCTGAAGGCAAACAGGGTCAGCCCCTCAACCCCGAGATCCACACAGGCCTCAACAGCAGAACGAACCTGCTCTACCCCCCGCTTGTGCCCCCAGAAGCGGGGGCGATTCTGTTGGCGCGCCCAGCGCCCGTTGCCATCCATCACAATGGCAATATGGCGTGGAATGGGTTGTCCTGGAGCGATTGTCACCGGCGATCCCGAGCAAGGAGAGAGGAGATCAGATCTCCATCAGGTCGGCCTCTTTGGCCTGAATCACCTGATCCACCTCGGCTACATGACGGTCTGTCAACTTCTGAACCTCCTCCATTGCACGATGCTCCTCATCCTCGGAGATCTCCTTCTCCTTGACGAGCTCCTTGAAATCACTGTTGGCATCACGACGGATGTTGCGAATTGCAACCTTGGCGGACTCTCCCTCCTGCTTGACCACGCGCACCAGATCACGGCGACGCTCCTCTGTCAGTGGAGGAAGGGGAATCCGTATCGTGGTCCCTGCCGTCGCAGGATTGAGCCCAAGATCAGACTCCATGATCGCCTTCTCAACCGGCTGAACCATGGTTTTTTCCCAGGGGACCACGGTCAACGTACGCGCATCGGTGGCCGTAATATTGGCCAGCTGATTCAGTGGCGTCAGGCTGCCATAATAGTCCACACTGATCTGCTCCAGCAGAGTGGGGTGGGCGCGACCGGCCCGCAGTTTGGAGAGCTCCCCCTTGAGGGACTCAACACTCTTTGTCATACGGTCACCCGCATCCTGCTTGATCTCTTCAATCATCAGAGTTCCTTTCCATCATTCCATCCACAAACCAAAACTCACGGAGAGGGGGTAACCAGCGTCCCCTCATCCTCGCTTAACAGTGCACCGCGCAGTCCCCCGGGGCGCATCATGTTGAAAACACGGAGGGGCATATCATGTTCCCGGCAGAGAACAATGGCAGTCAGATCCATCACTCCCAGCCTCCTCTCAAGGACCTCATCATAACTGATTCGATGGATCAGTGTCGCGTCAGAATCCTTAAGTGGATCCGCGGTATAGACCCCATCCACCCTGGTCGCCTTCATCACCACATCTGCCCCCACCTCAATCCCCCTCAGGCAGGCTGCAGTATCGGTTGTAAAGAATGGATTTCCCGTGCCCGCCGCAAAAAGCACAACCTCTCCCAACTCCAGAGCGGCAATTGCATCACGCGTATTGTACTCATCACACACCTTTGAGATCTTGAATGCCGACATGGTCCGCGCAGCAACACCTGCCTGGTTCAGTGCATCACGCACTGCAATGGCATTCATTACCGTAGCCAGCATCCCCATCTGGTCCCCGGTCACACGATCCACCCCAACCTCGGCCAGACTTGCCCCGCGGCAGTAGTTGCCACCACCAATCACCACCGCAACCTGAACACCCAGGGCTGTAATGGCAGAGATCTCCGCAACCATCTGTGCAAGGATGTTCGGATCGATCCCCTGGCACCCCTCCCCCATCAGGGCCTCGCCACTGAGTTTGAGCAACACTCGACTGTAAATTGGCTGATCTGACATCTCGATTTCCTCTTAAATGAGTCCAAAAAAAAGCCTTCCAGACTGGAAGGCTTCTTAACTAACAACAAATCACTGCCGGTTTACCCCTTTACCTGGGCCATCACCTCATCAGCAAAGTTCTCTTCCTTCTTCTCGATCCCCTCACCCACCTCAAGACGGGCAAACTGGACGATTTTCGCACCATTGTTATCCATCAACCTGGCAACGGTGACGTCCGGATCCTTTACAAATGGCTGACCCAGCAGAGTGACCTCATTCACAAACTTCTTCATTCTGCCCACAACCATCTTCTCAATGATATTTTCCGGCTTGCCACTCTCGGCGGCCTGGGCAGAGAAGATCTCCTTCTCCTTCTCCAGCAGCTCAGGGGCGAGATCCTCCTCCGAAAGGGCAACCGGACGGCTCGCAGCAACATGCATGGAGACATCCTTGGCCAGCACCGCATCACCACCCTGAAGGGCGGTCATCACACCAATACGCCCACCATGAGAGTAGGCGCCAATCACGCCCCCCTCTGAATCGATAACCGAGAAACGACGCACTGTCATGTTCTCGCCCAGTTTTGCAATCAGCTCCTGACGACGACCCTCAACGGTATTGGAGCCGCCAACCAGCTCCATCTCATTGAGTGCATCCACATCAGCCGGAGAGTTGGCCAGTACGGTGGCCGCCACCTGATTGGCAAAATCGACAAACTCGTCACCCTTGGCAACAAAATCGGTCTCGCAGTTCACCTCAGCCATCACACCACGAGATCCATCCTCGCTCACGCCGATCGCCACAACACCCTCGGCAGCAACACGAGAGGCCTTCTTGTCTGCCTTGGCGAGACCCGACTTTCTCAGGTTCTCAATAGCAGTATCGATATCACCATCGGTCTCAACCAGTGCCTTCTTGCACTCCATCATGCCAGCGCCAGTACGCTCGCGTAGTTCCTTTACCTGACTTGCAGTAATTGCCATGATGTTCTCTCCTTTTACTCAGCCGCAGCCTCTGCCTCAACAGCAGGGGCCTCTTCCACAGGTGCCGTAGTAGATGCGGTCTTTGCATCCAGAATGGCATCTGCCGCAGCGCGGACATAGAGCTGAATGGCGCGAATTGCGTCATCATTTCCCGGGATGACGTAGTCAACAATCTCCGGGTTGTTGTTGGTATCGACAACACCAACTACGGGGATCCCCAGCTTCTTCGCCTCATTGATGGCAATACCCTCATGCCCGGTATCGATCACGATAATTGCCGAGGGGAGTCCGCCCATATCCTGGATTCCGCCGAGCGTACGCTCCAGCTTCTCCAGTTCACGGGTCATCATCAGCCCCTCTTTCTTGGTCAGACGGTCGAGACGGCCATCCTCCTTCATCGCCTGAATATCCTTGAGACGACGAATGGACTGCTTGACGGTCTTGAAATTGGTCAGCATGCCACCCAGCCAACGGTGGTTGACGTAGGGCATGCCTGCACGCTCAGCCTCCTCACGAATGGTCTTCTGTGCTGCTCGCTTGGTTCCAACAAAAAGGACCTTGCCATTTTTTGCAGCGACACCACCGATGAAGTTCATTGCATCCTGAAACATCGGCAATGTCTTCTCGAGGTTGATGATATGAATCTTGTTGCGATCACCAAAGATGTAAGGTGCCATCTTGGGATCCCAGAAACGGGTCTGGTGACCAAAGTGGACACCGGCTTCCAGCATCTGTCTCATGGAAACGGACATAGTTATATTCTCCAAAATTTGGGTTTAGCCTCCGCATGCCCCACAATCCCAATCCCCCGAAGGAGACACCCGAGCCTGTGGTGATGGCATGCGTGTGAAATAAAATGCGCGCGAAGTATACTACGCAGACCCATTCCAGACAATTAATCATTGGCAGGCACCCAAAAATCATGAGCATCCCGATCAAAACAGCAGAAGAGATTGAAAAAATGCGCGTCGCAGGGCGTCTGGCCGCCGATGTGCTGGTCATGATTGAGCCCCACGTAAAGGTCGGGGTCACCACCGAGGAGCTGGACCGGATCTGCCACGACTACATTGTCGAGACCCAGCAGGCCATTCCCGCCCCACTCAACTACCATGGCTTCCCGAAATCGATCTGCACCTCAGTCAACCATGTGATCTGCCATGGGATCCCCGGAGCAAAGAGGCTCAAGAGAGGAGACATCATCAATATCGATATCACCGTGATCAAGGATGGGTACCACGGTGATACCAGCAAGATGTTTAGCGTTGGCAAGCCCTCTGTCCGGGCGCAACGGCTGGTCAAGGTATCCAGAGAGTGCCTGATCAAGGGGATTGAGCTGGTAAAGCCGGGGACCCGCCTTGGAGATATCGGCCATGCCATAGAGCAGCACGCAAAGCGGCACAACTTCTCGGTTGTCCACGAATATTGTGGCCACGGCATTGGCAAGGCGTTTCACGAGGAGCCTCAGGTCCTCCACTATGGGGAAAAGGGTACTGGCCCCACCCTCGAGGCTGGCATGACCTTCACCATCGAACCGATGATCAATGCCGGAAAACGCCACAGCAAGCTGAACTCCAGGGATGGCTGGACAGTCACCACCAGGGACCGCAGCCTCTCCTCACAGTGGGAGCATACGCTGCTGGTTACAGAGAGTGGCGTTGAGGTCCTGACCCGCAGAGAGGAAGAGGATGATCTATAGCAGGATCTCCAGCGCACTGGAGGCAAGCGGAGAGATCGACACACAGGCCATTCGGGAGATCCTCAAGAGTGGCCGGCAAGAGATCGCAGAACGGTTTCATGAGGGAGAGTCTGCACGAACCCTGATTCGGGAACGGAGCAACCAGATCGATGCACTGTTGAGGGGGATCTGGAAGCAGATTGGGCCGGATAGCCCGCATACCGCCCTGATTGCAGTGGGTGGTTATGGCCGCAGGGAGCTCCACCCCTTCTCGGACATTGATCTGATGATACTCACCGAGGCGGAGCGTGATCCGGCCATCGACCACTCCATTGGGGCCTTTATCACCCTGCTCTGGGACCTTGGGCTGGAGATCGGCCACAGTGTCCGCTCCAGCGATGAGTGTGTCCGAGAGGGGCTGGCCGACATTACCGTCACCACCAACCTGCTGGAGGCACGACTGCTGGCCGGGCCGGAGAAGCTCTTCAACAGACTCCAGGAGCGATTCACCGATGACGCCATCTGGCCCAGTGGCCCCTTCTTTGTTGCCAAGCGCAATGAGCAGGAGGCGCGGCTAATAAAGTACAACGATACCGCCTACAACCTGGAGCCCAATATCAAGGAGGGGCCGGGCGGACTGCGTGATATTCAGAATATCCTCTGGGTAACCCGACGACACTTCGGCTCCGGTGATCTCAGCGAACTGGTCGACCACCATTTTCTTACTGCAGCGGAGTGTGCCGATCTGGAGGCCGGCCAGGAGCGCCTCTGGGAGGTTCGCTTTGCTCTCCACCTGATTGCGGGGCGTGCCGAGGAGCGGCTGCTGTTTGAACATCAGCCTGCACTGGCCGCCCATTTCGGGCACCTGGACAATGAGAAAAACCGTGGTGTCGAGTCCTTCATGCACAGCTACTTCCGGATTATCCGGGAGCTCTCCCTGCTCAACGAGATGCTGCTTCAGCTATTTGAGGAGCAGCTTCTGACACCGGACAAGGAGCGTGTACCCGTCTCGATCAACGACCACTTCGGGATTAGCGGAGGCTATCTGACACTGCACAACCGGGGCACGAGGTCGAGCAACCCTGATGAGCTGAGCAGACACCCAGAGCTGATCCTCCCCCTCTTCCTCGCCCTGCGTGACCATCCACAGGTCAGGGGGGTGACGGCAGAGACCATCCGTCAGATCCGCTCTGCCCGACATGCGATCACCCCCGATTTCCGCAACAACCACTATAACCAGCAGCTGTTTCTGCAACTGTTCCAGCAGCCGGAGGGGATGACCCACACCCTGCGACGCATGAATCGGTACGGGATTCTCGGGGCCTATCTGCCCGAATTCGAGAGAATTGTTGGACTGATGCAGTATGACCTCTTCCACGCCTACACAGTGGATGAACACACCCTCTTTGTGATCCGTAATCTGAGACGGCTCACGGTTGCAGAGTTCCACAATGAGTCGCCGCTACTCAGTAAGCTGATCCTGCAACTGCCCCACCCCGAACAGCTCTACCTGGCTGCACTGTTTCACGATATCGCCAAGGGGCGGGGTGGAGACCACTCGACACTGGGGGGCGAGATCGCCAGAGAGTTCTGCCTGCGCCACGGCCTCTCCCCGGAGAGCAGTAGCGAGATTGTCTGGCTGGTCAACAACCACCTGATCATGTCCACCTTCGCACAACGCAGGGATCTCGACGACCCCACAGAGATAGAGAGCTTCGCCCACATGGTTGGGAAGCAGTCCCGGCTCGATATGCTCTACCTGCTGACCGTGGCCGATATCCGCGCCACCAACAGCACCCTCTGGAACCACTTCAAGGACTCCCTCCTCTACAACCTCTACCAGCTGGCCTCAACCCTGTTGGCGCATGGAGCCCGGAAACCTGTAACGGATGATCACCGACTGCTGGAGAACCGTGACCAGGCCCTGGAGATTCTTGCCACGCGGTCAATTGCCAGAAAAGAGGTGGAGCGACTCTGGGAGAACCTTGAGGAGGAGTACTTCCAGAAACATGATGCCAGAGAGATCAGCTGGCATACGGAGTCCATCCTCAAGGCCAGTGAACTACCCATCATTGAACTGCACCAGGAGAGCCACCTCGGTGGCACGGAGATCTTCATCTACAGTGAGGACCGGCAGTTCCTCTTCCCCATCCTTGTCCATGCACTGGAGTATCTGGGGCTCGACATCCAGGCGGCCAAGATCAATACAACACTCGATAGCCACGCACTGGATATCTTTACGGTGCTGGATCAGAATGGTGAGACCATCCAGGGCGAGTCGCTGATCTCAAGAATAGTGACAACACTGCGCAAGGAGATCGCCAACCCAACGCTGCTGGCCCAGCCGGTCACCTTCCGCAGGACCCGCCACCAGAAACATTTCCACGAACAGAGTAAGGTCCACTTCCGGCAGGATGAACGGAGACAGCAGACCATTCTGGAGGTTCACGCCACGGATCGCTCGGGGCTGCTCTCCACCATTTGCCGGGTTCTGATGGGGTGCAATATCCGGGTCCATGGCGCCAAGATCGCCACCCTGGGAGAGAAAATTGAGGACCTCTTCTGGGTCACTCACCAGGACAACACCCCCCTTGCCAATGACGCGTTCAACCAGGACCTCAGCAGGCAGATCCGCCAGGCACTGGATCCGCAATGAACCAACCCGCAGAGAACCCATTTCAGGCCAGCTGGTCGGAACAGGGCCACACCATCTGTCTCGGCCACTGGGAGGTGAGCTACCTGGGAACCCCCCTCCACCTTCCAGCCACCAAAAACGATGACGAGATGGGCACCTTTGGGATCTACAGCTACCTCTACCCCGATGACCCGGAGTTTGCCGAGGGGCTGGAGGAGGAGGAGTGGATTGTCGAGAACATGGAGTGGGTCGCACCGCTCTTTGAGGAGAATGAGATCCCACTGGACGAACAGCATCTGAGCTGGTTCTACCAGGCGATCAACTCCGGGGACTGGCGCTGTGGCAGCTGTGGTGGCTGCATCTAACCCCCGAAACCGTTACAATCCGCCACCTGTTTTCGAAGCAAAACCCTAGAGAGAAGGACAGAGAGATCATGGAAAGCTATATTCAGGAGCTCTTCGCAGAGCGTATTGGTGGCAACCAGTTTGGCAAGGACACCAATATCTACAAGTTCGAGAAGATCAAGCGTGCGAAGCGTGCTGCCATCGAGGCCAACCCAACCACCGAGATGATCGACATGGGGGTCGGAGAGCCCGACTGGATGGCAGAGCCTGAGGTGGTTGAGGTTCTCTACCGGGAGGCCAGAAACTGGGAGAATCGCGGCTATACCGACAATGGAATCCAGCCCTTCAAGGATGCCGCTGCCCAATACATGGAAAAGGTATTTGGGGTCTCCGGGCTCGACGCCAGCAGCGAGATCAACCACGGGATCGGCAGCAAGCCCGTGCTGGCGCTACTGCCGATGGCCTTCATCAACCCCGGTGACATCACCATCATGACCACCCCCGGATACCCCCTGCTTGGAACCACAACCCAGGGGCTGGGTGGCGAGGTGGTCAACCTGCCGCTGCTGGAGGAGAACGACTTTCTCCCCGACCTCGATGCAGTGACAGACGAGCAGAGAAAGCGTGCCAAACTGCTCTACCTCAACTACCCCAACAACCCCACCGGAGCCGTCGCAACCGAGGCCTTCTACAGGAAAGCGATCCAGTTCGCCAAGGAGAACAACATCATGATCGTCTCCGATGAGGCCTACGCGGCACTCACCTTCGATGGCGAAAAACCGTTCTCCTTCCTCAATGTCGAGGGTGCCAGGGAGGTCGGTGTGGCGATCCAATCCCTCTCCAAGGCCTACAACATGACCGGCTGGCGTCTCGCCTTCATTGCCGGCAATGAGCTGATGGTCAAGGCATTTGCGGCCGTCAAGGACAACAACGACTCCGGCCAGTTCGCTGCCATCCAGCATGCCGGTGTCTACTGCCTGCAACACCCGGAGATCACCGAAAAGACCAGTGCCAAATACTCCAGAAGACACGACCTGCTGGTCGATGCGCTCCGCAGTGCCGGATTCACCATCGACAAGCCCAAGGCCACCTTCTATCTCTACGTCAAGGCCCCCAGCGGAACCAGGGATGGAACCACCTTTGAGAGTGGAGAGGCCTTCTCCCAGTACCTGATCAAGGAGAAGATGATCTCCACCGTGCCGTGGGATGATGCCGGAAACTTTGTCCGCTTCTCCGTCACCTTTGTCGCCAGGGACGAGGCGGATGAGGAGCGCGTAATCAGCGAAATCAAAAACCGACTGGGGAGCGGAGAGTTTCTGTTCGACTAAGGCTCAGACAGATCACAGCCGTACAGGTTCAGGAGGTCTACGCAAACTTCAAACAGGATATCCAGTCTGGCCATCTGCTCCAGAACCCTGTCAGCGATCAACAAATTGTCAACGACCACCGGCTTTTAGCCGGTGGTCGTTGACTGTGCTTGGTAAAGCGTCACCGTAATTCTGGGTTTTTTTGATAGACCGTTATCGACCAATTGAGGCCTTACCCATTACTTAATCAAAAACATAAGTGAGCCCGACTTGTGCCACATGGGCATCTGGATCAAGAGTCGTGCTAACATTTCCACTCGATTCACTCCAACCATCCAAGTTTAAGACCAGATACTCACCACGAAGCAATAGGTTGTTAGCAACAGGATGCTCGAAGCCTACACCATACAACCAGCCAGATTTCTTGCCCCCTTCATCAATATTATTACTGCTGTTACTTGCATCAGTATATTTAACA